>NZ_JASJHV010000083.1:0-4745 GCF_037625555.1 Lacinutrix sp. | reverse complement strand
TACCACGACTTGCTCCTGTTATTATAGCTGTTTTACCCTCTAAAAGTTTCATATAAAAATTGGTTTTGTTGTATTCCCGATAGTTATCGGAAAATTTATATTCAGTAAATCAAATATAAGAATTTCAATGTTCTTCGGAATAAAAAAACCTCACAAATTATAGTATTTGTGAGGTTTTTAATAAAATGGATTCTTGCCTACGTATTAATGACAGAATCTATTAAAGCTTTACTTCTTTTGCTTTTTCGTAATTAAATAAATAATCGATATCCATTTCTTGCACTTCTCCTAAAGTTTTAAGTGCAGAAAAATCTAAATCACCAACTAATACCATAGCCATGTTATTTGGCACATAATATTTATCAAAATAATTATTAATATCTACTAAAGACGGTTTTTTAAATGCTCTGCTGTACCAATAGTTTTTTGTTGTCCGTATGGATGATTTGGAAACAGCTTCTAATTCAGTATGGAATAAACGCAAAACTTATGTACTAAAATGCTCTTCTTCTAGCGCTAGCCATTTCTCTAATTCATTTGCTGGTATTTTATTTTTATAAACTTTTTCTTCAAACCAAGTATGTGCATTAGTTACAGTTGCACCTAATGAACTTGTCATTTTATCATATTCATTTGCTACAGAAAATTGAGAAGCTTCAAGTGATACTTTATCAATTTCTCTATATAATGCTATTTTCTTATCAGGATCTTGTTCAGCTCTGTGCTGCTCATATAAAACTGAAATTTTATCTAAGTACACTTTTTATTTTTCCCAATCTAGAGTACCAATTTTATCTGTTCCTTTAAAAACCAGGTGCTCAAGATAATGAGCCAGACCTGTAGATTCTTTTGGATCGTAATTAGAACCTGCTCTTACTGCAATATAGGTTTGAATTTTTGGCTCGTCGGTATTTTTACTCATATATACTTTTAAACCATTGTCTAAAGTATATAAACGCAATCCTGTTGGATTGTTATTAATAGTCTCGTAAGTAAAACCACTGGCATCTTTTTGGTTTTCAACAGCGAATGCCATCGTTTTATTGTTTTCGCTTTTACAACTGTACACTAAAGCTACAAATGCAAAAATGAAAGCTAATTTTAAGTGTTTCATTATAAATTGGTTTTTTGATTGATTAAGTTAAAAAAAAAGTTCGTTGACTAAAGTACAGCCAACGAACTAATAACGATTATATTATAATTATTTTAACAGATTTTAACTATTAAAATAGTAATTAATTTGGATTCTATCCTAAAACTTCTTTTACTTTTTTTCCTATTTCGGCAGGAGAATCAACAACGTGAATACCACAATCTCTCATAATAGCTTTTTTAGCTTGTGCTGTATCATCACTTCCTCCAACAATTGCTCCAGCGTGTCCCATTGTACGACCTGCAGGTGCAGTTTCTCCAGCTATAAAACCAATAATTGGTTTTTTACTACCACTAGCTTTATACCAATTTGCAGCATCTGCTTCTAGTTGTCCACCTATTTCACCAATCATTACTACACATTCCGTAGCTGGATCGTTTATTAATAGTTCTACTGCTTCTTTTGTTGTTGTTCCAATAATTGGATCTCCACCAATACCTATAGCTGTTGTAATTCCTAATCCTTGTTTTACTACTTGATCTGCAGCTTCGTATGTTAATGTTCCTGATTTTGAAACAATACCAACTTTACCTTGCTTAAATACAAATCCTGGCATAATACCAACCTTAGCTTCACCTGGAGTAATAACTCCTGGACAGTTAGGTCCTATTAAGCGACAATTTTTATTTTTAATATAATCTGAAGCTTTAATCATATCTGCAACTGGAATACCTTCTGTAATACAGATAATTACTTTAATTCCCGCATCTGCTGCTTCCATAATAGCATCTGCTGCGAAAGCAGGTGGTACAAAAATAATTGTTGTGTCTGCTCCTGCTTTTACTACAGCTTCTTCAACTGTATTAAAAACTGGTCTGCATAAATGTGTTTGCCCTCCTTTTCCTGGAGTTACACCACCAACAACATTTGTTCCATACTCAATCATTTGTCCAGCGTGAAATGTTCCTTCACTACCAGTAAAACCTTGAACTATTATTTTTGAATCTTTATTTACTAAAACACTCATTTATATTTAGATTAAAATTGTTTTTAATATGCTTTAAAAGTTAAATACTAAACTTTTGAATAATACCACAAAAGTAAGTTTTTGAATAGAAATTATAAAGTGATTTGTGTTTTATTTATTAAAAAGAATTTAAGCTTTCTATACTGCTTTCTGCAAGTTGACTCATTTGAAATCCTTTAAATATTTTATCTCCTTTTAATTCCCAAATTGTAGTAAAATGAGCTAATGCTAATTCTTCATCAGGGTTTTCTAATGTAGTAACGTAAGAAGTGTAAGGTATTGTTACATGATTATTGTCTTGTAATAAATGGCTAATATGAAAACGAAGTGTGTTGTATGATTGTCTAATTTCGTCGAAAACTAGTTTTAATCCATTAAAATCTAGAGCAACATAACCTTTGCTACTATGCCAATTTAAAGTACAATCTTTATGAAAACAATCATCTATAGCATTGGCATTATTCGCTAAATCTGAATTGTAAAATTTTTCAACAACTTCTTTAGATGTCATCTATTTGTTTTTTAATTGATCTATAATATTAGGAATTTGCTTCACATAAGCTAACTCTTTTAATTTTACTCGAGAATCTTCTATTGGTGTTCCGAAATAACTTTTACCACCTGGAACAGATTTTGTAACTCCTGTTTGCCCAAGAATTACTGCTTTTTTACCAATTGTAATACCACTGTTTGTTCCTACTTGTCCCCAAATAGTAACTTCGTCTTCAATAATACAACAACCTGCAATACCAACCTGAGAAGCAATTAAACATTTTTTACCTATTACTGTATCATGACCAACTTGAATTTGGTTGTCTAACTTAGAGCCTTCTCCAATAGTTGTATCTCCTGTTACACCTTTATCTATAGTGCATAAAGCACCAATATCCACATTGTCTTCTATTACAACTCGACCTCCAGATAGTAGTTGGTCGAATCCTTCTGATCTGTTTTTATAATAAAAAGCACTTGCTCCTAAGATTGTTCCAGAGTGGATTGTAACATTGTTACCAATTACTGCGTCGTCATAAATGGTAACATTTGCATGAATAACACAATGGTTTCCAATAATTACATTGTTTCCAATAAAACAATTAGGCTGAATTATAGTGTTTTCTCCTATTTTAGCTGAAGCAGAAATACTTGCGTTTGCAGCTTGAAAAGGTTTAAAATGATTTGTTAACTTATTAAAATCTCGAAAAGGATCATCGCTAATTAATAGCGCTTTTCCTACTGGACATTCAACATCTTTATTAATTAAAATAATTGTAGCTGCAGATTGTAACGCTTTATCATAATATTTAGGATGATCTACAAAAACAATATCACCTGGTTCTACAACATGAATTTCATTCAATCCAAGCACCTCAAAATCGTCTGCACCTACATAATCACAATCGATTATTTGAGATATTTGCTTTAAAGTATGTGGTTTTGGGAATTTCATTATTTTATGGTCTACATTCAATCTTCAATTATGAGTAAGATTGTTTACTGCCAAATGATAACTGATTACTTTTTTTATTCTTTTACGCGTTCTTTATAAGTTCCTTTTACTGTCTCCACTTTAATTTTATCACCTTCGTTTATAAACAATGGCACATTTACTTCAGCTCCAGTTTCTACAGTTGCTGGCTTTGTAGCATTAGTTGCTGTATTTCCTTTAACTCCAGGTTCTGTTGCAGTAATTTCTAAAACAACAGTTGCAGGCAATTCTACAGACAATGGCATATTATCTTCAGTATTAATTTGAATAGTTACCACTTCACCTTCTTTCATTAATCCAGGATTATCTAAAGCAGCTTCTAAAAGTCTTATTTGAGTATAATCTGATTCATTCATAAAATGATAAAACTCTCCATCATTATATAAATATTGAAATTTATGAGTTTCTACACGAACATCTTCTAATTTGTGTCCAGCTGAAAAAGTATTATCTAGAACCTTTCCATTTGTTACACTTTTCATTTTTGTACGAACAAAAGCAGGACCTTTTCCTGGTTTTACATGTAAAAATTCAACTATTTTATAAATATCGTTATTGTATTTTATACATAATCCGTTTCTTATATCTGAAGTAGTAGCCATAATTTTCTATTTTGTTTTTTAATTTGATTTGAAGTAACCTTTCATTATACCACGATGAGAATTCTTAATAAATTGAAGAATTTCGTCTCGTTCTGTAGTTGCTTCCATTTCTGCCTCTAAAATACCTGCAGCATGTGTATTGTTATAATTTTTTTGATAAAGTATTCTATAAATATCTTGAATCTCTCTTATTTTCTCTGTTGCATAACCTCTTCGTCTTAAACCTACAGAATTAATACCAACATATGATAAAGGTTCACGACCAGCTTTTACAAAAGGTGGCACATCTTTTCTTACTAGAGATCCACCAGTTACAAATGCATGGTTCCCTATAGAACAAAACTGATGCACTGCAGTCATTCCTGCCAATATTACATAATCTCCAACTGTAACGTGTCCTGCAAGTGTACTGTTATTAGAAAAGATACAATTGTTACCTACAATACAATCGTGGGCAATATGGCAATAGGCCATAATAAGGCAATTATCACCAATAACTGTTTTTCCTCTATCTACAGTACCTCTGTTTACAGTAAC
>NZ_JASJHV010000082.1:0-57702 GCF_037625555.1 Lacinutrix sp. | reverse complement strand
AAGAATTTAATATTTTTTTATTCATGCGTTTTTTATTGGTTTTTGCTTGGTCTATGCAATTTATAGTTATAGAATGGCAAGTGTATGCACTTACAAAAAGTCCTTTAGCACTAGGAATAATTGGCTTAATGGAGTTTTTACCTGCCTTTATTATGGCATTATTTGCTGGACATATTGTAGACCAAAAAGAAAAACGAAATCTACTAGCGCTTTGTATTACAGTATTTTCTTTAATTAGTTTTGGTCTTTTTTGGTTAGCATCAGATCAAATTATCGAAACATTCTCAACCAAAACTATTCTATACTCTACTTACGCATTAGTTTTTTTAGGTGGTATTCTTCGTTCCTTTTTTGGTCCAGTACTTTTTTCTCTTGTAGCCTTAATTGTACCAAGAAAAATTTATCCTAATGCTGCAACCTGGAGTAGTAGTATGTGGCAAATGGCTCGTGTTTTAGGTGTTGGATTTGCTGGTTTTTCTATTGCATGGATTGGTGTACAATGGTCTTTGTGTATTGTTTTTAGTTTAGTAATACTGTCTATATTTGTTGTTTTTCTAATAAAAAAGAAGCCTATTTTAAATCCTAAAATAGGAGAACCTATACTGCAAAGTTTAACCGAAGGCCTTAGTTTTGTTTTTAAAAGCAAAGCTATTTTAGGAGCTTTAACATTAGATATGGTGTCGGTTTTATTTGGAGGAGCAGTAGCGCTTTTAGCCGTTTTTGCAGAAGATATTTTAAAAGTTGGACCACGTGGTTTTGGTATTTTAGTTGCTGCACCTTCAGTTGGTGCTTTTTTAACGATGTTAGTAATTACTTATATTCCAATAAGTAAAAATGCAGGAATAAAATTACTAGCTGCTATTTTTGGGTTTGGTGTTTGTATTATTACATTTGGGTTATCATCTACATTCTGGGTTTCGGTAGTGGCATTGTTTTTTAGTGGTGTAACAGATGGTGTGTCTATGGTAATTAGGCAAACCATTCTTCAACTTAAAACACCAGATAATATGCGTGGTCGCGTCTCTTCAGTTAACTCTATGTTTGTTGGATCTTCTAACGAGCTTGGTGCTTTTGAAAGTGGTGTTACGGCTAAATTAATGGGAACAGCAACTGCTGTTGTATTTGGTGGCACCATGACTTTAATAACTGTAATAACCACAGCAATTGTCTCTCCTAGTTTTAGAAAGCTAGATTTAACAAAAGACTTTGAAGCTAACGATTAATTAATTACCTCTAAAATTCTCTGATCTTTACTACTAGTCTAAGTGCTAAATCAACCAATACAAGTAACTAATGAAAAAAATATTACTCTTTATTCTTGCAGTTATAGTTCTAATGTTTGCCTATTCAGAATACAAAGAACACCAACGTTTTCATCCCAATAATGCAAATATTCCAGTTTCTAATACTATAGATCTAAATTACCACAATCCAGAAATTGTTTCTAATTATTATAACGCTTTAGAAGCTGCAAACAATTTTATGCAAATGCAATGGAGTGCTAACCAAATAGACGTTAGAAGTCCTGAAAAAGTTAATGAAGAAACTACTTATGCTGTTTTAGAGTATGGAAAGAAAGTAGCAATTATAAACTTATACAAAGCTATTTTAGAGCGTTCTAAAGGGCTTAAAGCAGACGGATTAACTAACGATGACATTAAGATTTTTGAAACCAAAGGTCTTTCTATAGAAGATTATAAGAAAGTAGAACTTGCATTAAAACAATAAGGAGTTAATATTAAAAATGATGCCAAAACAGGCACTTTACCCTAAGCAAATAGCCCATTTATTTTTGAACTACAGAAGCTGTTGGTTAAAAAAGGATACTCAATTCCTGTAGATGGTGTTTATGAGAGTATTACTTCTGAAGCTTTGAAAAGCTTTGAGAAAAAAAACAATCTGTATCCAGACGGGAAAATTGATATTATGACTTTAAAGGCATTACTAGATTAGTATTTTTTTAACTCCATGGTGTCTCCATTAAAAACGCCATAAGTATAGTAACCAACCCAATCGCCTAGATTTATATATCTTGAAGTGTCGTTTAGTTTGATGTCTAAAGGTAAATGTCTGTGTCCAAACACAAAATAATCGCGATGCTTAGTTTCTAATTTACGTTTACAATATTGTGCTAACCACTCGTTATCTTCGCCTAAAAATTTAGCATCGTCGTCTCCAGAGATTAATTTATTTTTCACAGAAAGGTACTGTGCAATACGTACACCAAAATCTGGATGTATCCAGCGATATAACCATTTAAAAAACGGATTGGTAAAAATCTTTTTCATACGCTTATAACCTTTATCTCCTGGACCTAAACCATCTCCATGGCCAATAAAAAAAGTGGTATTATTAAACGTGTATTCTTGTGGTTTGTGAAAAACAGGAATGTTTAACTCCTCTTCAAAATAACCATTCATCCATAAATCGTGATTCCCAACAAAGTAATAAATTGGGATTCCAGAGTCACTAATTTCTGCCAGTTTGCCTAGTGTTCTTGTAAAGCCTTTTGGAACTACGGTTTTATATTCCATCCACATATCGAACAAATCGCCTAAGAGGAAAATTGCTGCTGCATCTTCTTTTACTTCATCTAACCAAGCAACAAATTTTTGTTCGCGAGGAAAGGACTGCTCTTTTGTTGGAGCACCCAAATGATTATCTGAAGCGAAATAAATTTTCTTTCCTTTTGGAATTTGCATGTTGTAAATATAACCAATTCCTACAAAGGTAGGAACCTCTTAATAAATAGTAGCTTGTCTTTTTCTTTGAACTTAAACTTAATAGATAAGTGCGTTTAGGATTGCAACGGCATCCTTTTTTTGCTACCATAAATGGCAAAAAAAGATATAGTGGAAAGCCTGACCTTTAGGTAACGCTCAAAACATCTTAACTATTCTCGGATGCGTACCACTCTGCATAGGAACTTTCTGTTTCTTGAAGTTTTAGAGAATGTAATGCTATGTTTTCTGGCAAACGCTTTTTAATTTTTTTTGCAAAATCTATTACCATCATTTCACTTGTTGGTTGATAATCTACCAATAACACATTGTGTCCTCGGTCTTCAAGTTCTTTGGCTAATTCTACATGTGGTGTATTTTTATTGAATACTGTTGCATGGTCGAACACATTAACAATTTCTTCTTTTACAATTTTTTTTAAATCTGAAAAATCTATTACCATTCCAAATTTTACATTTGTGTTGTCTGAAATTGGTTTTCCAAAAACGGTTACAGAAAGTTTATAACTGTGTCCATGTACATTTTTACATTTTCCATCGTAACCATATAGTGCGTGGCCTGTTTCGAAAGAGAATAGTTTTGTAATACGAATGTTTCCCATTATCTACGGTTTTTGTACCTGTTATATAAATAAATTATAACAATAACAAAGGCTAGAATTGCAAAAAAGCCACTGCCTCCTAAAAAATTTAATATTTCCATATATTTATAATACTTAAAACACCAAAGTTAATTCTTTTGTGATAGTGGTGAAAATTCTTTTCTAAATTTTATTATTAATGGCAAACCTCTTGCTATAATCCAGAATGTAAGCGCTATAAAAATTCCTGTTAATTTTAAATTGTTTTTATCGAGTAAATATAATATTGGTAAAAAAATAACAAACGTAGAGAATAGGAGAAGGTTTCTAAGATCTTTCATTTTACCTAATCCTTTAAACATGCCATCAAAAATAAAGGCTAAAGCGCAAATTGGCTGCATGGCTAATACAATCCAAAATACTTTATAAAATTGTTCTAAAACTTCTGGGTCTTTTGTGAAGACATGACCTAAAGGATAATAAACTATAAAGCCTAAAACAGCTATTACTAACCCAATAATTACTCCATATTTAATTAATTTATTGCTTAAGGTTAAGAGCTTATTGTATTCTTTACCTCCTAATAACTTACCAGATAAAATATTGCCTGCACTTGCATATCCATCTATTAAAAAAGCACCTAAAAACCATAAATTTATTGCAATGGTATAAGCTGCAATGTATTCTTTACCATAGCTAGTTGCATATCTTGTTGCAAAGTATAAAGTAACATTTAAAGCTAATGTTCTTATAATTAAATTACCAATCATTAATAAAAAACGCTTAATTTCTTTATTAAAAGGAAAACTTATTAATAACGGAATATCTGTTTTTTTAAGCATAAAGTAGGCTGAAAGTAACGCCATTAAAAATTGTGCAATAACACTTGCATAAGCTGCACCTTGAATATGCATTGCTGGAATAATATCTGTAATACCATATACTAAAACAAAATCTAAAACAATATTAACTAAAGCGCCAATAATAGCTATAACCATTGGGTAATAAGTATTCTGGAGACCTCTAAACACACCAAAAACTGCAATTGTAAATAATGTGAATGGAAAACCAAAAACTCGAATTCTATAGTAAGAAACCGAGTAGTCTAAAATAATATCTGAGGCATTATATAATTTAAATATAGACTCTGCAAAAGGATAAGTACCAATAATAATTAATATACTTAAAGAAGTGATTATAAAAATTGCTTGAGCTGGAAGATTTTTAACCTTATCTAATTTGTTCGCTCCTAAGTACTGTGAAACAATAGAAGAAATGGAACTTCTAGTTTGACCAAAAACCCAAATTAGCATTGATAGAAAAACAGAAACAATACCAACAGCAGCTAGAGATTCTGTAGCATTAAAATCTACATTTCTAACAATGGCAGTATCTGTTAACGATAATATTGGCTCCGATACACCAGATATAAGCGCAGGAATTGCTAATTTGTTTATATGTTTTAAGCTAATATTTGTGCTCAAGATGAATTTAGTGTTTGGAGAATACGAAGGTCGGAAGATTTAGTATAAAAACTGTACTTTTGTAGTCTAAATACTCTTAATAGTTATATTATGAAAAATATTTTAGTTCCTGTTGGGTCGTCTAAAAATGCTAAAAATCACTTGCAATATGCTGTAGATTTTGCTAGAGCAACTGGTGCAAAACTCTACGTTGTTCAAGTATACAATGTTTATACAAAAGCGGGAACAATGATAAAGGTCGATCATATTATAGAAAGAGAAAGTAAAGCTTTTTTAGAGCATCATGTGTCTCAAATTGAACATAAAGGTGTAGAAGTTGTTACTAAAACTTTTAAAGGAAAGTTAGTTAACACTATAGATTTAGTTTGTAAGGCTTTTGATATCGATTTAATAATTCTAGAACCAAGAACAAATTCTATAAAAGACGAGGTGTATTTAGGTAAAACTTCTGGTAAGATTATTAAACGAACTAATATACCTGCGCTAATAATACCTGAATGCTATGTGTTCAGGCCAATTAATTCTATTTTATTGGCATTAAAATCTGCAATTATAAAAAAAGAGGAGGCCTTAAAAACCTTAAAAATGGTTAAAGACGATTTTGACTCGGTTGTAAACTTATTATTAGTTAAAACACCTTTTTATAACGATGGGGATTGTGATGTTAATGCAGAATTAGGTGCTATTGTAACTAATATAACTAAAAGCGAGAATGCTACTACATATCATGGTGTTTTAGAACATTACAAAATTACTAGTCCTGATTTACTTTGTGTAGTGAGGCGCAAACGTGGTTTTTTTGGAAAGCTTTGGGAAAAGAATGTGGTTTTAAAAAAAGATTTCCATATTTCTCAATTTCCTGTTTTAGTACTTAGTGGCTTAAAATAAACTTAATACTATTTTTCACAACAGTGTCAAGAGCTAAAGGTATCTCTTTTTCTAACCAAGGATGTTTTGCATTAAAGACATGATCACTATTCTCTACTGGTAATAACAATGAGTTTTTATTCCAGAGATGAAGATTCTCTGCTTCATTATATTTAACCGATGGGTCTTCTTTGGCGTGAATAATTAAAAATGGAATGCTAAGTTTTTTTGCTGAATATTCTATATCTAAGCGTGATTGATTTGTTATAAAATTTTCATGGAATTGATAATTATGTGGCATCTGCTGCTTAGTTCTTCCGTTTAAAACAAACTTAACACCATCCTTTTTCCATTCCTCTAAATCACCTATAGTTGCTGTGCGTTTTGCAAAATCACAAACACTAGCCCAAGTTATTAACCTTTTTACTCTAGAGTCTTCTGAAGCTCTTAAAATAGCTATTCCTCCACCTCGAGAATGCCCAATTACAGTTATATTATTAAAATCTATCTCTGCGCTAAAGTTATTGTTCTCCATTAAAAAATAATTTATAACAGAATCTAAATCGTTTAATTCCTTTGTGTAATTGTTTTCGGCAAAGGCTTCTAAATCTGGAAAATCTATTGGGTTTTCTATATTACCTCCATTATGGGAAAAATTAAATTTTACAAAAAACAGATTCGCTTCTTTAAAAGCTTCTGCAACCAGATCCCAACTTCCCCAATCTTTAAAACCTTTATAACCATGACAGAAAATAACTAAAGGTTTTTGTTTTTCTGTTTTATTATAAAAGACATCAAAAACTATAGATTTAGACTGTTTTTGAGTTAAAACTAAGTTTTTTTGAATCATTTTATCTCTTTTTCTATAAAATTAATTTTTGGATTACAAATTTCAATAATTAGCTTTTTAAGTTCTTGATAGTAATCATCTAAAGTCTCTGTTGTAATTAAATTATCTTTGCTTCCTCCACGAACTTGATCTCTTTTAGTAAATTTTAAAAACCCTGACTGTAAATTTTTAAAGGAAATAATACCAGCCTCTATTGGAAAATTAAGTGGCTTTTCTTTATTCATCATATAAGCATAAGCCAATATTTGAAAGCTTTTACTGTATTTTTTATAATCGCTTGTTAAGTCTTCCCAATCTATAATTGAAACTTCATTATCAAGGACTTTACCTGTTTTATAATCTATAATTCGAGTAATACCATTGTATTCATCTACGCGATCTACGGTTCCTTTTAAATTAACTTCAAAATCTAATTCAGATATATTTAATGGTATTTCTGCTTTTTGTTCTAAAGCCAATATTTTAATAGTATTCCCTTGTTTTAAATCTTGAATTTCTAGTTTTAAAAAATTCTCTACATAACGTTTTGCTATTTCATAAATAATAAGGTTTTTACCTTTAGTCATGTCTCCATCTGCATAAGCTTTAAGGAAGAATTGCGATGTTTTAGAATCTATTAGAGGTTTCATTTTATCAATATCTCCTATTTTTAACACCTTACCAATATAGGGTAAATATAAAGCCTCTAAAGTATCATGAACTACTGTACCCATGGTATTAGCTGCTACAGTTTCTTCTACGTCTTCAAGGTCTTTTATTCCTAATAATTTTTGATAGTAAAAATCTAAAGGATTTCTAACATAACTAGTTAAAGATGAAGGAGAGAAACCTTTTTTAGCAAGCTCTTTTAATTGTTTTATTACAGGCTCAGTTTTAGTAATTTCCTTTAAACTCGTTTCAAAATTTGGTACAATAGGCGTTATAATAGTATGTTTAATAGTATGAATTTTTTCTAATTCTAATTGATTAATAAAGCGGCTTTTTTCGCCACCAGTTAATACATCTGCTTCGGTATTGTATAAAATATATATATTTTTTGCACGCTGTAATAATCTATAAAAATGATACGTATATACGGCATCTTTTTCTTTATAAGTTGGAAGGTTATTCTCTATTTTAACATCAAAAGGAATAAAAGAATTGTTGCTTTTTCCTGAAGGCAGAACACCTTCGTTTACACTTGATATAATTACTGTTTCAAAATCTAAAACTCTAGATTCTAACATTCCCATAACTTGTAAACCTTGTAAAGGTTCGCCTTGAAAATCTAGTGTTTCAGATGTTAGAAGCTCCTTATAAATACTAAAAAGAGCAGATATATCGTTAATATGACTATAGTCATCATTTAATCTTAAAAGCTCATTAAATAGCTTATTAAAACGAAACAAATACTCCAAAGACAACATGTTCTCTTTTTTGTTTAATGATAAAAAGTCTTTTATTGAATCTATTATTTTAAAACAAGTTTCTAGGGCAAACATAGCATTGTTTTGCCAATTACTAAAAACCAATTCTAATATTGGGTTAGTGCTTTTAGAGTAAGTTTTTAAATCTGTAAGCGATAAATAGACTAGGTTATTTTTTTTAATAGTATCAATAAGTTCTGTAGCGTAATTTATATTATCTACGTTAAATAATGGTCTTATGTATTGATGAGATAATAAACCAATAATGTCTTTATAGTAATATGTATCTGCAGATTTTTTATGTATAGCAAAAAGCTGTTCAAAAAGTGATGCTAATGTAATAGAGCTTAAGGGAAATCCCATTGTAATGTTTAACATATTAATTTCTGAAGGAATAGAATTTAATACTGGGATTAATAAGTTTTCGTCACCAAGAACAACTGCGGTACTTTTAAAGTCTGGTTTTTCTTTTGCAATCTCTTTTAATAGTGAACCAATAGTTTTTGCTTGACCTATATTTTTAGGCACACCAAAAACTTCTATATTTTTATCTTTTGTATAGTTATTTGTAATCCAATTAAAAGGATTAGTGTTAAAATACTTCCAATTAACTTTATGTTGTCTTGTAAACAATCCTGCGTCATGAATTGAGTTTTCTATAAACACCTCATCAATATCCCAAAACACCTCAGCATAATCATTATTTAAGAACTCTTGAATTATTGTTTCTTCAGCAGAATTTAGAGCATTAAATCCTAAAAAAATATGTTTTTGAGTGTTGGTGGCACAGTAGTTTTGAATGTTTTCTACGGCTTCTCTATAAATTAAACCTTGATAGCCTGTTTTTTTTTCTATTAAAGTTGTGGAGAAATGGTGATAATAAAGTTTAAGTTTCTCCCAGAATTTAAGGTAATTCTTTACAACACTAGTTTTATTGTCTTCCAAAGACCAATGATCAAGGGTTTTAATTGCGCTTAAGTAATCAAAAATATTTTCTTGATCTATAAGGTAGCGATCAATTTCATTAAAGTCTTGAAGTAAAATTTGAGCCCATTTAGAGAAGGTTTCAAATGGTTCTTGTTCTTTTTTAGGAGTGAGTTCTAAGTACGTGTTATAAAACTCAAATAACAACTCTGTATTAGAAATTGGTTTTAGTTGTGCTAATTCCTCTACAAATTCTTCTATACTAATAATAGTAGGAGAGAATATTGTTTTTTTAACAACAGCAGATAGTTCTTGTCTTAAAAATACTCCTGCTCTTTTACTAGGTAAAATAAAACAAAGGCTAGAAAAATCTTCACCTTTGTCCTTAAGGTTCTCTAATACCTCTAAAATGAAAGATTTCATACCTGTATTATTTTTATAGTTTTAATAATTACTTGCTATTTAACATTAACCCATCTTCTGGTTAAGATATTTAAACGCTTTAGTTTATTTATTATTATATAAAAATAAAAAACGCTTCGGTAAACCGAAGCGTTTTTAAAAACTTATTTAAAAGTATTGATAAACTTATTTTTTAAGTTTAATCTCTGTACGTCTATTGTTAACTCTACCCTTTCTTGTAGCATTAGAATCTACTGGGTAATCTTCACCAAAACCGTAAGCAGTTAATCTAGCTTTAGAAATACCGTTAGCAACTAAATGATCTCTAACGGCGTTAGCTCTTCTTTCAGATAATAACTGGTTAGATGATTTTGCACCTACACTATCAGTATGACCTTCAATTGTAAAGTTAGAATCTGGGTATTCTTTTAAGATAGCTGTAATGTTAGCTAAAACTTCTTCTGTTTGCTTCTTGAAATTTGACTTTCCAGAATCAAATAAGATTGTTCTTGCATAGCTATTTAATTGATCTATTACTTTTTGAGTTGGTTGAACAACAACTTCAGGACAACCTTTGTTTGCTACTGTTCCTACTACTTTAGGACAATCATCATCTTTGTCTAATACACCATCACCATCAGTATCTGGCCATGGGCAACCCATGTTTGCTGCAGGACCTGCTACACTAGGACATTTATCTTTAGCATCGGCTACTCCATCACCATCAGCATCAGGACAACCGTTTAAAGACTTAAGACCTTTAACAGTAGGACAATCATCGCTTCCATCTACAACTCCGTCACCATCAGTATCAGGACAACCGTTAAACTCAGCTAAACCAGCTTCGTTAGGACAAGAATCTTTAGAATCTTCTATTCCATCACCATCAGTATCAGGACAACCGTTGAAAGCTTCTAAACCAGGAACTTCTGGACAAGCATCATTCTTATCAAATATACCATCACCATCAGTATCAGTTCCTCCAAATCTTACAGTAAATCCTGCAGTATGTTGGAAATGAGAATCTAAATACTCTTCAAATGCGTGCTTATATCTAGACTCAACAGATAAACCAATGTTTTCTGAGAACCAGTATGTTAAACCTAAAGAACCATTTAAAGTTCCAGCACCATTGTTATTGTTTCCGCTAGCAAAATTATTGTTATAAGGGCCTTCTTCAACCCAAGTATAACCACCACCAACACCTACTGTTGGATCTATTTTTTTGCTTTTAATTAATTCAGCAAAGTGGTATCTTACATTAGCATCAAGAGCGTAGTAGTTTAAATCTGCAACACGTACATTAGGTACAGCATTACCGAATTGACCATACTTTTCTATTTTGTTCATAGACCCTGAAGCCTGTAAAGAAAAGTTTTCTCCCATATACTTAGATACAGAAATGTTAGATAAAGATGGTAAAATATTCCAGTGGTCTTTTGCATTAAAAAACTCATCAAAGTACTCTCCTTGTGGTGCGCTCTCTCCAACTGGGAAGAAATCTACCGCGTTTATCCCAAAGCCTATAGCCCAAGGATGGTCTTCGTTTTGTGCATTCACATTACTAAAACTTACAACAAGTACTAGAGTGAATAATAATCTGCTAAGATTTTTCATATTCAAAAAATTTAATTTTTAAGTGTTAATTAATGACAAAAATAAGTTGTTAAACATTATTAACAAAGATAAATATATAAAAATATTGATTATTGTGAAAAAATATTAAACCTTAAATTTTTTATTTAATAATTTCAAGCTTTTTTCCAACCTCTATAAAGGCTTGTATCGCCTTGTTTAACTGAGTTTGGTCGTGTGCAGCAGAAAGCTGAACTCTTATTCTTGCTTTCCCTTTAGGAACGACCGGAAAAAAGAAGCCAATAACGTAAATTCCTTCTTTTAGCAACATATTTGCCATTGTTTGAGATAATTTAGCATCATATAGCATTACTGGAACAATTGCAGAGTCTCCATCAATAATATCGAAACCAGCAGATTTCATTCCTTTTTTAAAGTAGTTTGTATTGTATTCTAGCTTATCTCTTAATGATGTATCGTTCTTTAACATATCGAAAACCTTAATAGATGCGCCTACAATAGCTGGTGCTAGAGAATTTGAAAACAAATACGGTCTAGATCGTTGACGTAATATATCAATTACTTCTTTTTTGGCAGTTGTGTATCCTCCCATTGCTCCACCCATTGCTTTACCAAGTGTTCCTGTAATAATATCTACACGTCCTAAAACACCTTTCTCTTCAAGAGTACCAATTCCTGTTTTTCCTATAAAGCCAGTTGCATGACATTCATCAATCATAACTAAGGCGTCATACTTATCTGCTAAATCACATATTTTATCTAATGGTGCAACAAGTCCATCCATTGAGAACACTCCATCTGTAACAATTATTTTATGTCTTGCTCCATTTTTATTGGCATCTATTAACTGTTGCTCTAAATCTGCCATATCGTTATTCTGGTAACGGTATCGAGCTGCCTTACATAAGCGTACACCATCTATAATTGAGGCGTGATTTAAAGAATCTGATATTATTGCATCTTCTTTTCCTAATAAAGGTTCAAAAACGCCTCCATTTGCATCGAAAGCTGCTGCATATAATATGGTGTCTTCTGTGCCATAAAAATCTGCTATTTTTTGCTCCAGTTCTTTATGTATATCTTGTGTTCCACATATAAAACGTACAGAACTCATTCCAAAACCATGAGTGTCCATTGCATCTTTTGCAGCTTGAATTACTTCTGGATGAGATGATAAGCCTAAATAATTATTAGCGCAAAAGTTTAAAACAGTCTCACCTGTGTTTAGAGTAATTTCTGCTCCTTGTGGAGATGTTATTATACGCTCTTCTTTATAAAGACCATTATTCTTAATATCTTGTATCTCTTGTTGTAAATGTTCTTGAATTTTACCGTACATGTTTTTTTATTAATTGTTTAATGCAAATTTATAAAACTATTAATTATATGTTTTAATTGTTATGTGTTTATTAATGTATAGTAGCAACTTTTTAGTTACTTTAAAGTTCATTTCTTCTAAAACATCTTGATAATGTTGTAATTGATGTTGGTATTTAGGGTTGTGAAGTCCTGTTTTGTAATCTATAATTACAACTTCGTTTTTATTATTTATAACTAATCTATCTGGCCTGAATATTTTTCCTGTTTTAGAAATGATATCACGTTCATTATAAATGATATTGTTTTCAAAAAAAAACGGCTTTAAATCTGGATGGTTTATAATTTCTATAATTGATGTTCTTAAAGCTTTAGCTTGGGCTTTATTTATTATTCCAGAGGTTTCAAAATCGTCTATAGCAAAATCGACATCGCTCTCAACTTTTATATGCTCCATAATATCATGCACTAAGTTTCCTTTTTCTAATGCATCTTCTTGTTTAGTGTCCCACAAATAGCCTGAATTTGCTATAACCGTAATATTATGATCTTCTTTTGCTGTAGAGATAAACTCTTGTTGCTCTATAGTTTTAATTCTTTGTTCTTCTTTTTCTGATTCTGGTTTTTCTGGCGCTCCAAAACTATGTATAGATTCTGTATTACTCCAAAGACTTGCTTTCATTAAATAATCTATTAATAAACCAGAATACGATTTTAAATTCACCTCTCCTTTTTTATTAATATCTCGCTTACCTATTATATAAAGTTGTTCTACAGGACGAGTTAATGCAACATACAACAGGTTAATACTATCGAGCTCTAATTCTGCTTGATGTTTAGCATAAATAGCGTTGCCTTGTGCTCCATAATTTTCGAAAGCACTTCCATAATTTAACAAAGCATATTTAAAACCATTATTGTTTTCTGGATCTAAAGTATACCATTCCTTTGGCTCTATATCTTCATATATATTGATGTCTGAATAAGGGAAAATAACAAGCGGAAACTCCAATCCTTTAGATTTATGGATTGTCATTATTTGTATAGCATCCTGTTCTTGAGGAGATACTATACTTAACTTTCCTTTTTTAGTGTCAAAAAATGCTAGGAAAGCATTTAAATCTGAAATATGCTTTTGTGAGTATTCTAAAACCGTGTCTAAGTAAAACTGAACATAAGCGTTTGAGTGTTCTATTAATTTAAAAGTTCTAACTACTGTTTCTGCTAGATCAAACAAGCCTTGTTGTACTAGCTGATTTGGGTTAATAGTTATATTGAAAGCTTCAAAGCTTTTAAAAAAGAATTCAAGATCAAGAAAAACATGATTTTTAAAAAAAGTGTGTTTATCTTTAACGTTATACTTATCTGCTAAAAAATCAAGAATATTAACTTTACATTCTGTATCGTTTGGGTTAACCAAAACCGTAAGTACATTATTTATAAACTGTACTTCTGGTGCATTGTTAATAAGCATCGTTTCACTAGATGTAATTTTTATGTTTTTACTACTTAAAGATTGGGCAATTGCTATACCGTGTTTCTTTTTTCTAACTAAAATACAAATGTCTTTTAGTGCATAACCCTTTTTTTGGCAATTGATTATCGTCTCAAGAACATGCTGCGTATAAACCTCATCTTTATTATCATTCTCTTCAAAATCTATAAGATTAATATTTACATAACCTTCAATATTTTTTGATGGTTTTTGGTATGAATGCTCGTAAAGGTTTGCATAATCTGCATTACTAAAAGTTTGTGTAGAAAGATGCTTAAAAAAAGCATTATTAAACGTTACAATTGCTTCAAGGCTTCTATAATTAGACTCTAAGTTTTTAACATTTTGTTCTACGTAAAATGGTTTTGCCGTTTTATTAAACAATTCCATAAACTGTTCTGCTTTTCCTCCTCGCCAACGGTAAATAGCTTGCTTAGCATCACCTACAATCATGGCTGTACCTTTTTCTGCTTTTAAGTTTTCTCCAGATAATGTGTTTTCTACCAAAGGAATTAAATTTTCCCATTGCATTTGCGAGGTGTCTTGAAACTCATCTATAAAATAATGCTTAAATTTTTCTCCCATACGCTCGTATATAAATGGCGTTGGTTGGTTTTTAATTTTGTTACTTATAATAGCGTTAAACTCGCTAATAAGCATCTTGTTCTCTTCGGTTATAATAGCAATTAACTCCTTGTTAATAAAGGTTAAAACAGATAAAGGTGTAAGGTTTTTGTAAATAGCAATTAACAATTTGTGCTTCAAAATAACAGCTTTACTTACATTAAAAGCTGTAGCTATTTGCGGCTGTATCGCTTCAATACTTTTTGCTTTATCTCCAGAAACACGTTTTGGATTCAAGGTTCTAGTTTCTATGTCATCTTGCCATTTTGCAATAAAATCTACATAAAAGTTACCGCTAGCTATTTTTTCAAAATGCTTAGGTAAATAACCTCCAGAAAAATCACTAAAAACTATACCATTAGATTCTATTAAATTAAAAAAAGTTTGTGCTACTTCTACAACTTGTTTCTCTAAATTATTGATTTCTAAAAGTAAATGCTTTTTAAAACCACTAAAATCCTCAAGTGTTTTGTTATTTAAAGATTTTACAAATTCTAAATCGCTTTCTTTTGTGAGTAACTTAGCAATACTATTAAAATCTCTTGCTACGTCCCAACTTTTATCATCGTCTGCTTTCTCTAAAGCAAAGTCTACTAATACTTTTGTTAATGCTACATTGGTTCCTGCTTTTGCTATTAAGCGATCTACAGCTTCGTTTAGTAAAGATTCCGTATCTAATTCTACTTCAAAATTAATAGATAGTTGTAAATCATGAGCAAAAGTTCTAATTAATCTGTGGTTAAATCCATCTATGGTAGAGATATCGAAAGCTGCATAATTATGCATAATAGTGTTTAAAATATCATTAGATTTTTTTTGAAGAACCTCAGGCTTAATCTTTAGGTCTCGAACAATCTCTATAAACATAGGATGCGGATTCTCTAATTTTTTAACTTCAGCAA
Organism: Lacinutrix sp.; assembly: GCF_037625555.1. GTDB lineage: Bacteria > Bacteroidota > Bacteroidia > Flavobacteriales > Flavobacteriaceae > Lacinutrix. The sequence goes on along the minus strand of NZ_JASJHV010000082.1, from coordinate 42,514 downwards.
AATCCGTTAGCATCTCTAAAATACGTGCTTTCATTTCTGCAACAGCTTTATTTGTAAACGTAATTGCAAGAATGTTTTTAAATTGATAATTGCCTGAAGCCAAAAATAAAATTTTTAAATACTCTTTAACCAATGTAAAGGTTTTACCGCTACCTGCAGATGCATTATAAACTTGAAATGAAGAGTTAGACAACATCTTTATAAATTTGAGTACAAGATAAAAACAATTACCATGAAGCGTATTGAATTTTTCATTTTTTAAGAGGAAAATCTAAGACATTTTTTAACTGCTTGTTAAAGTATTATTAAAACAAAAGACTTAGCCGGATTTAAATTTTTAATTGATTTGTTAAAGTGTTAAATTTACAAACAAAGAATTATTAACCTAATACACAAAAAATTATGGCTTTCGAATTACCGAAATTAAAATACGCATACGATGCTTTAGAACCAAATATAGACGCTCGTACAATGGAAATACACCACTCTAAACACCACAATGGTTATACATCTAAATTAAATGCTGCTATTGAAGGAACAGATTTAGAAGGAAAAACAATAGAAAACATCTTAACTAATCTTGATATGGATAACAAAGGTGTTAGAAATAATGGAGGTGGTTTTTATAACCACTCTTTATTTTGGGATGTAATGAACCCAGAAGGAAAAGGACGTTTGTCTGGAGATTTAAAAGACGCTATTGAAGCTGCTTATGGTTCTGTAGATGCTTTTAAAGATGCTTTTAGCAAAGCTGCTTCAACACAATTTGGCTCTGGTTGGGCTTGGTTATGTGTACACAAAGGTGGTAAGGTTGAAGTGTGTTCTACACCAAACCAAGATAACCCATTAATGCCAGGTGTAACTTGTGGAGGAATACCAATTTTAGGTTTAGATGTTTGGGAACACGCTTATTATTTAAACTACCAAAACAGAAGACCAGATTACATTAATGCATTTTTTAATGTTATTAACTGGAATGAAGTAGAAAGAATATATGCCTTAGCAAAATAGGCTAAACACTTAATATTTGATTAAAAGAGCTGGTTTAACTAGCTCTTTTTTTTGGTATAAACCGAGTAAATACAGCCTAAATTTAAAGATTTTGGTAAATAAAAAAGGTGAACGAAAGTTTACCTTTTTTGCCCCAAATCTACCATGAACTTAACCTACTTATGTTATGGTAAGCTCTAATATAGTAAAGTGTTTTTATTAAAATTGTTTTTTTAGATAAATGGTAAATATATCTTCTGAATTACAAATACCGAAATTGTAGAATAATTTGATATTCAACAAAATAAAAACACAAAAGTATCTAAAAAGTACTAGTATGCTCTCTCTTTATTACCCTCATAAAAATTAATAAATGCTCGATTTACCACTCTGTTTCCACCAACTGTTGGATAGTTTCCAGTAAAATACCAATCTCCTAAATGATTAGGACAGGCTTTATGTAAATTCTCGACAGGTTGAAAAATAATTTCTACTTCAGCATTCACAGACTCATCACTTAACAATTCTGAAATTTTAGCAGAAATCTCTTCGGTAGTAAATTGGTTATAAATTTCGTTTACAAAGTTTTTTACGTCTTTATCTGCTAAGTTTTCTTGTGCTTTACATTTATGATAAACCGTTTCAACCAAATCATATTTATTATTATCCTTTAAAAGAGCTAAAGCTGCATTAAAAGCAACCAAAGTTTCTAAATTGGCCATATCTATACCATAACAATCTGGAAATCGTATTTGTGGTGCAGAAGAAACAACTACTATTTTTTTAGGATGTAATCTATCCATCATTTTAATAATACTCATCTTTAAGGTTGTACCACGAACAATACTATCATCTATAATAACAAGGTTATCTGTAGGTTTTATAACTCCATAAGTTACATCGTAAACATGGGCAACTAAATCGTTTCTACTACTATCTTCAGTAATAAACGTTCTTAATTTAACATCTTTTATGGCTATTTTTTCAATACGCGGTCTTTCTTTTAAAATGTCAACTACTTTTTCTTTAGACAATTTTCCGCCTCCAGATAAAATGGCTTTTGTTTTACGCTCATTAAGGTATTCTTCAACCGTTTCAATCATTCCATAAAATGAAGTTTCGGCAGTATTTGGAATGTAGGAAAACACAGAGTTAGCAGTATCATTACCAATAGCTTTTAAAACTTTAGGCATTAATAATCTACCAAGCATTTTTCGCTCTTGATAAATTTCGGCGTCACTTCCTCTAGAAAAATAAATACGCTCAAAAGAACATGCTTTACGTTCTAATGGTTCTAGAATTTTAGTAATTGAAACGTCGCCAGATTTTTTAGTTATAATAGCATGACCAGGATCTAATTCTTTAACATCATCAAAGGCAACATTAAATACTGTTTGTATTACTGGACGCTCTGAGGCGACAACAACAATTTCATCATCCTTATAATAATAAGCTGGTCTAATTCCTGCTGGATCTCTTAATACAAAAGAATCTCCATGTCCTAGCAAACCAGCCATTGCATAACCTCCATCCCAATTTTTTGCTGCTCTTTTTAAAATTTTAGCAACATTTAAACGCTCTGCAATTAAAGGAGAACAATCGCTTTTTTTATACCCTTCTTTTTTTAATTTCTTATATATTTTACTAACAGCATCATCAAGAAAATGACCTATTTTCTCCATAATCGTAATGGTATCTGTATATTCTTTTGGGTGCTGCCCAAGTTCTACTAAACTGCTAAATAACTGCTTAACATTAGTCATGTTAAAATTCCCAGCAAGTATTAAGTTTCTATGCTGCCAGTTATTTTGGCGTAAAAACGGGTGAACACTTTCTACACTGTTTTTACCAAAAGTACCATAACGAACATGACCTAAAAGCACTTCGCCAATGTATGGTATATTGCTTTTTTGAAGCGCTACACTATCGTTATATTCTGGGTTAGCATCTAACTCATTATTTATGCGTTCGTTAATTTGAGCAAAAATATCTTGTATAGGTTGCTGTGCTATAGAACGTACTCTACTTATGTAACGTTCTCCTGGTTTGGTATCTAATTTAATACTTGCAAATCCTGCACCATCTTGACCACGATTGTGCTGTTTTTCCATCATTAAATACATTTTATTTACTCCGTAAAATGCGCTTCCGTATTTTTCTTTGTAGAATTCTAATGGCTTTAAAAGCCTAATGTGTGCAATTCCGCACTCGTGTTTTAAAGCATCACTCATTGTTGTTGTGTTGTGAGTTAATTAGATATTATATTTTTTATATATGAAATAAAAAACGCGCTCAATAATTGAGCGCGTTTTAATATTAGTTTATTTCAATTTCAAATTGTGTTAAGTCTTTAAACTGTTGCAAGCGTTCAAATATTTCTTTATCTGTTAATGTTAACATGCGTTCTGTACCAAATTTCTCTACACAAAACGAAGCTAATGCCGAACCGTATATTACTGCATTTTTCATGTTTTCAAAAGAGATATTTCCTGTCTTTGCTATGTAACCTGCAAATCCACCTGCAAAAGTGTCTCCTGCTCCTGTAGGATCAAAAACTTCGGCTAGTGGTAAAGCAGGAGCGTAAAACATATTACCTTCACTAAATAGCAAAGCACCATGTTCTCCTTTTTTAATCACTACATATTTTGGTCCCATTTTATGAATTTTCTTAGCAGCGTTTACTAGTGAATATTCTCCAGATAATTGTCTTGCTTCTTCATCGTTAATAGTAATAACATCTACGTTTTTAATTACTGAAAGCAAATCGTCCATTGCAATATCCATCCAGAAATTCATGGTATCTAAAATAGCCAATTTTGGTTTTTTAGACATTTGGTCTAAAACACTTTGTTGAACTAAAGGATGTAAATTTCCGAGCATTAAAATATCTGCATCTTTATGGCTTTCTGGCACTACTGGAGTGAAATTTTCTAGTACATTTAGCTCTGTTGCTAAGGTATCTCGAGAATTCATATCGTTATGGTATTTACCACTCCAAAAAAACGTTTTACCTTCTTTTACAACTTCAATACCTTCTATACTTATTTTTCTTTCTGTTAAAAGATCTAAATATTCTTGTGGGAAATCGCCACCAACAACAGACACTGCTGCTGCATTAACGTTATCGAAATTTGCGGCAGAAAAACCTATATAAGTGGCTGCACCACCTAGTATTTTATCGGTTTTACCAAATGGTGTTTCAATAGCATCGAAAGCTACTGTACCTACTATTACTAATTTACTCATGTAAAAGTTCTTAAATTAAAGTGCAAATATAGGTTTTTTAGTCTCTTTTTTTACAATTTACTTTCTTAATAAAATTGAAAAACGATTCAGTTAATCTTACAGATATTAGCAATTCACTTATAAAAAAGGACGGTTCACTAGTCTTTATTTTTTTTGAAGCTCTAAATGGTAGATGTTTGCTTTGAATTAAAAAAAATGAAAATGAAAAAATTTAAAAAGGCAGTTATTTATGCTTTAATACTTACTGTTGTGATTAATGGTTTTGGATTTTTTATAGGTGCAATTAATTCTAGCTTAGATTCTATGATTATTGAATTTAGAAAAATAGCTCGAATAAGTATTCCTCTATTTTTTATTCCTGCATTTTTGTCAATAATGTTTTATAAAAAAGATGTTTTTAGTAAAGTTTTTAAAGGTTTAAAACACTTTTTAATACCTATAATAATTTCCTTTATAGCTGTATATTTACTTGTCTATTTCAACCTGTCATCTAGCAAAAAAATATCTATTGGAGCTCTACATAGAGTTGCGCGATCTAACGCCTTTCTATCTTTAACAATTTTTATCTTTAGTTCGTTTATTATTTATCTTAAAAATTCAAATACACAAAAGAAAATAAACGTTGTAAATTTGCGTCCTTCCTTAATTAAGGTCTTTCTTGTTTTCTTTTTAGTAACTACTGCTTTTAATATTCTGCTTTATTTTATGGGCAATTCAAGCTGGACAGGTATTGGTGTTGTTTTAAGAATATTTGTTTCTGGATCATTAATAAAGAAGATTTAGAAAAAGCAATCCAAAAAGCAAATGACTTTTATAAAAATGAAAAAGAGCTTATTGCGCTAAAAGAAATTATTGAAAATGAAAACATACAAGTCTACAAATCTGAATTTGCAGTAAGAAAAGGCAAAAAGATTAAAATAATTAATACCGAAAATATTCGTTGTTTTTATAGTGAAGGTAATGCAACTTATTTAAAAAGTGACACTAGTAATTATATTGTAAATGATGCGCTTCTAAGTTTAGAAGCTAAGTTAAATCCAAAAGAATTTTATAGAGTAAACAGAAAGTTTATTATTAATTGTGAAGCAATTAAAAATGTAATATCTTATAACAATAGTAGATTTAAAATCGAATTAAAAGCCTTTAATGAAAGTGAAATTATTGTGAGTAGAGAGCGAGAAAAAGATTTTAAATGCTGGTTAGAATACTAGTTTACTACTTTCTCCCAAAATCTGCAGGTATTTCTCCCCAAGCTTTAGTTTCCCATTTTACAATAGTTGTTTTGTAGTCGTTTTCTTTTAACCAAGTAACCGCACGTTCCACTAAATCGTAAACAGGTTTGTTTTTAGTATTACGCTCTAATTTACTATTGCATGTTTTTTTTCTAACCCAACTCATAGCTGTCCTCGAGTCTGTATATATAATACGATCGCTATCATGTTTTTTTAAAAAACTTAAACCATGAACAAGCGCTAGGAACTCACCAATATTGTTTGTGCCTTCTGCAAAAGGGCCTTGTATAAATAATTGCTTTTTAGATTTTGTATCTACACCTCTATATTCCATAATTCCAGGATTTCCGTTAGAAGCCGCATCTACTGAAATAGAATTGTAGTTTGGTAAACCAATTTTTTTTAGCTGGTCTTTGGATAGCTCACTTTTAAAAGACTTGTTTTTCCCTATATAATCAAAATAATTACCATTTAGAGCTTCTTTAGCCGCATCAAAAGTTGCAAAAGATTTGTATTGTGCACCTTCGTAGTCTTTAATTAAAGACTTACAAGTATTCCAAGAATCAAAAACACCAGTTTTATGTCCTTTCCAAATGGTGTAATATTTTTTCTTTTTTTTACTCATATATAGGTGATTATGCTAAATTTCCTTCTGTAAAGACAAATATATATTTAACAAAAAGCATTAATAATTGTTTCCATTCTTTTTACATCTTCTAAACATACTAATTTAAGTGTTTTTATAAACAGATTATCATCCATTATTTCAATTTCTAAATCTTTATTTGGAAGAATTTTACTCATAATACTGTTAATTATAATAATATTGTGAGATTTTTTAATTGTAAAACATTCGTAGTCTTTTAATTGTATTTCGTCATCATTTCGTATAGAATCTGAAAACTTTTCAAAAGATGATTTCTCTCTAAAAACATAATGTCCATTAATTGAATCTATTTTAATCCATAACATTAAGTGAGATTCTATATAATCTTCTCTGTAATATTTAGAACTATGAATTTCTGGAGCAGGAACAAAAATATAACTGTTTTCAAATTTAAAAGAATTTGAATAAGACCAATCATCGTAACTGGTTAGAATTTTAGTGCTATTTAGTGTTTCAATTTCAATATCCTTAAATTCAATAGTTCTAAAGCGAGTACTTTTTCTCAAGTAATTAAGTGCAATTTCTGCTTGCTTTTCACCTTCTGTTGGAATTTTATCTAATTCTTTTTCAGAAAGTGTTCTAAATCCGTTGTTATGAGAAAGCCAAACACCACTTTCTGCTTCTTCTAAGGTTAATTTAGTTCCAGATTCAGGATCAATAATATATCTATCCTCTAAACTTTTTTTTAATTTTTTTTCGTTTTCAGTTTCTAAAAAAGGTTTTCGTGCTATTGTAGTATATACGCTCCAAACTAATAGAGATAATCCTAAAGTCATTAATACCGTAATTAAAAAATCAATCATTTAAAAGCTTTTCAATCACCTCAGGAAAATATTTTATTTCCAATTCATGAATTTTAGCAGCAATATCTATGGCAGTATCTAGCGTTTTCACCTCGCATTTTGCTTGAAAAATAATCGCTCCTTCATCATAATGTTCGTTTACGTAGTGAATTGTTATGCCTGTTTCGGTTTCTTTTTGGTTAACAACTGCTTCATGAACATGCATTCCATACATACCTTTTCCACCAAATTTTGGTAGCAAAGCAGGATGCACATTAATCACTTTATCAGGGAAATGTTTCAATATATTTTCAGGAAATTTCCAAAGAAAACCAGCAAGAATAATTAAATCTGGATTGGTAGATTTTAAGATATTTAGCACATCTTTAGTTTCTGTAAACGCTATTTTATTGAATGATAATGCACTTATTTTCAGTTTTTTACAGCGTTCTAAAACTTTGGCATGCGGATTGTTAGTTAATACTTGAATAACAGACGCATTGTCGCTATTTTGAAAAAACCTTATTAAATTTTCAGCATTACTTCCGCTTCCGGACGCAAAAATTACTACACGTTTCATTTTCTAGTATTCAATGTTAAATCTTCAAACAAAAAAAAGAATAAATATTAACAATTAAAGGCTAAAACTGAAATACCTCGAAATTAATTATTAACTTTCAAAGTCTTTTTTAATAGAAAGATGAGTTTTAAAATAAAGTTTTTTATTTTTGTCTCTTAATTAAAACTAAAAAAATTAAAATTATGTCAGACATTGCATCAAGAGTAAAAGCGATAATCGTAGACAAATTAGGTGTTGACGAAAACGAAGTTGTAACAGAAGCTAGCTTCACAAACGACTTAGGAGCAGATTCGTTAGACACTGTTGAATTAATTATGGAATTCGAAAAAGAATTCGATATCCAAATTCCAGACGACCAAGCAGAAAACATTGCAACAGTTGGTCAAGCTGTATCATATATTGAAGCTTCAAAATAAGCACTAATATTATGGAACTTAAGCGAGTTGTAGTTACAGGTCTTGGCGCACTTACACCAATTGGTAATACCAAAGATGAATATTGGGAGGCTTTACTTAAAGGTAAAAGTGGTGCTGCGCCTATAACTTATTTTGATACTGAAAAGTTTAAAACAAAATTCGCTTGTGAGTTAAAAAACTTTGTCGCCACCGATTTTCTAGATAGAAAAGAGGCGCGAAAAATGGACAGGTTTACGCAGTACGCAATGGTCGCATCTGATGAGGCCATTGCGGACTCGAACCTTAATTTAGAGACCATCAACAAATTAAGAGTTGGTGTTATTTGGGGAGCAGGAATTGGAGGTATTGAAACATTTCAAAACGAAGTATTAAACTTTGCAAAAGGAGATGGTACACCAAGATTTAATCCATTCTTTATTCCAAAAATGATTGCAGATATAGCCCCAGGAAACATTTCCATTAAAAATGGATTTATGGGACCTAACTATACAACCGTATCTGCTTGTGCATCATCTGCAAATGCAATGATAGATGCTTTAAATTACATTCGTTTAGGACATTGCGATGTTATTGTTACAGGAGGAAGTGAAGCCGCTGTTACTATTGCTGGAATGGGCGGATTTAATGCTATGCATGCATTATCAACAAGAAATGAAAGTCCAGAAACAGCTTCTAGACCTTTTGACGGAACTAGAGATGGTTTTGTTTTAGGTGAAGGTGCTGGAGCAATTATTCTTGAAGAATATGAGCACGCAAAAGCAAGAGGTGCAAAAATTTATGCTGAAGTTTTAGGTGGAGGCATGTCTAGCGACGCTTACCACATGACAGCTCCACATCCAGAAGGAATAGGCGTAATTGCAGTTATGAAAAACTGTTTAGAAAATGCTGGTTTAAAGCCTGAAGATGTAGATCACATTAACACACATGGAACATCTACACCACTTGGTGATGTTGCAGAACTTAAAGCAATTTCAGAAGTTTTTGGCAATCATGCTAAAAACATCAATATTAATTCTACAAAGTCAATGACTGGCCACTTATTGGGTGCTGCTGGTGTTATTGAGTCTATAGCTTCTATTTTGGCAATGGAACATGGTATTGTACCTCCAACAATTAATCATACTACTATTGACGAGAATATAGATTCTAGTCTAAACTTAACACTTAACCAACCTCAAAAACGCGACATTAAAGTAGTAATGAGTAATACCTTTGGTTTTGGTGGACATAATGCATGTGTATTATTTAAAAAGCTAGATTAATATATTCGGATGAAACGCATTCGAAACATATTCTCAAAACATAAAGTAGAAAGAGGAGAATTTTTCACCACCATTTCAAAAATTATAGGCTACAAGCCAAAAACGATTAAACACTATAAAACAGCGTTTACACATCGTTCTATGAATATTAAAAATACTAAAGGCCATGTTATAAATTATGAGCGTTTAGAATTTTTAGGTGATGCTATGTTAAGTGCAGTAATAGCTCACCATTTATACATGGAAGTACCAAGTGGAGATGAAGGTTACTTAACAAAAATGCGCTCTAAAGTAGTAAGTAGAGCACATTTAAATGCACTTGGTCGCGATTTAAAACTTTTAGATCTTGTAGAGAGTAAAATCCCTAAAGGCCAATTTGGAGATAACATTCATGGCAACTTATTCGAATCTTTAGTAGGAGCTATTTATCTAGATGGTGGCTATATAACTTGCGAAAAATTTATTTATAAACGTGTTATTACACCTTTTGTAGATATAGAGCAACTTGAAGGCAAAGTAATTAGTTACAAAAGTTTACTTATTGAATGGTGTCAAAAAGAAAAAAAGACTTTCGATTACAACGTGTATGAAGATACAGGAAACGATAATATTAGACATTTCTCTGTAAAATTATCTATAGATAGTAAAATAGTATCCAAAGGTCGAGCTACTTCTAAAAAGAAAGCCGAAGAAAAAGCATCAAAACGTGCCTTCTTTGTTTTTCAAAATCAAATTACTAAAACTTTATTATAATTCTCTCTAGTTTTTTGCACTTAAAACAGAACTAAGCAAAACTATAACGTTTTCGTATTAAGTTCTTGTTAAGATTAACAAAACTAGGCACTTCAATTCATTTTAAATACTATATTTACAATTGGTTCAAAGTAGATATGGTGTTAATATGGCAATTAATAAACTTGTTTTAAATGATTTTTTAGAAGAAGAAAAGTTTTCTCTAATTGGTATTCATTGCACAATAGACGATTATCGTTTAGCTTTTTTACTTAACAAAGCTTTAGATATAAAGCTAACAAGACTGGACTTCGATATAGACAATAACAACCAACAGGCTAATTTTTCTATTTTCGAATGGGAAGACAGCTCGCAATTTAAAACATGGAATTTAGTATCCAATACTTGTAAAGTAATTAGCAACCAAATAGAGAATACTTTAAATTCACTATTTAGCCAAAATCCAACTGTAACGAAAACACACCATTTAGTTCCAGAATATGGTAAAGCAAATTATCTGCTAAAAATAGATAATGAATGCCTTACCAATAATGAAAAACTTATTTTAGAAAAAATACTTAAAATAGATCAAGTTATTACAGCTTACAGCATTGCGCAAGAAAGCTTAAAATCTAAAGATCAACTAATATTTAACTAATGTTATCAACAAAGAAGACTAAAATAGTAGCGACCTTAGGTCCTGCAACAAGCTCAAAAAAAGTTTTAAAAGCAATGTTAGACGAAGGTGCTAACGTTTTTAGAATTAATTTCTCTCATGCAGATTATAAAGATGTTAAAGAACGTGTACAAATGATTCGTGAATTAAACGAAGAATTTGGTTATAACGCTTCCATTCTTGCAGATTTACAAGGCCCTAAATTACGTGTAGGAGTAATGAAAGGAGAAGTAATAGTAAATCCAGGAGATGAGATTATTTTTGCTACTGGTAAGCGTTTTGAAGGCACAAAAAAACGTGTTTACATGACTTACGACAACTTTCCACAAGATGCAAAAAAAGGCGAGCGTATTCTTTTAGATGACGGAAAATTAATTTTCGAAGTTGTATCTACAGATAAAAAAACAGAAGTCAAAGCAAAAGTTATACAAGGTGGACCATTACGCTCTAAAAAAGGTGTAAACCTACCAAACACAAATATTTCTCAACCTGCATTAACAGAAAAAGATATTGAAGATGCAATATATGCTTGCCAACTAAAAGTAGACTGGATGGCATTATCTTTCGTCCGTCATGCCGAAGACTTAATGGTATTACAAGAACTAATAAAAGAGCATAGCGAACATAAAATACCAATTATTGCTAAAATAGAAAAACCAGAAGGTGTTGCAAACATCGATAAAATTGTAGCCTATTGCGATGGTTTAATGGTAGCTAGAGGAGATTTAGGAGTAGAAATTCCTGCCGAAGAAGTACCATTAGTACAAAAGCAATTAGTTTTACGCGCAAAAAAAGCTAGAATCCCAGTAATAATTGCCACACAAATGATGGAAACCATGATAGATAGCCTTACGCCAACACGTGCAGAAGTTAACGATGTTGCAAATTCTGTAATGGATGGAGCAGATGCCGTAATGTTATCTGGAGAAACAAGTGTTGGTAAATATCCAGTAGAAGTTATAAAACAAATGGCAAGTATAATACTCAGTGTAGAAGACAGTGATTTAATAAAAGTACCACACGAGCCACCTACAGTTAGAACAAAACGTTACATAACAAAATCTATATGTTACCATGCTGCTTTAATGGCAAACGAAATTAACGCTAAAGGAATCTCTACATTAACAAATAGTGGCTACACAGCCTTTCAAATTTCGGCTTGGAGACCTAAATCTCACATATTTGTATTCACTTCAAACAAACGCATATTAACACAACTTAACCTGCTTTGGGGAGTTAAAGCATTCTTTTACGATAAGTTTGTAAGCACAGACGAAACCATAGAAGATGTAAACAAATTGGCACAAGAAATGGGTTATCTTAAAAAAGGAGACATGCTTGTAAGCCTAGCAGCAATGCCTATTCAGGAAAAAGGAATGGTAAATACACTAAGGATTACGGAGATTTAGTAGACAGTAATTAGTCCTGCTTAATAAAAATATTTTGGGCGTTTGCAAGCAACACGCTTTCCTACTCACTCTCTGCGAGGAGCTTAAAACAAACCGTTTAATCGCTAACACAAACTAAAAACAGTTATTATAAATTAAGGCCAGTTACATTTTTGTAGCTGGTTTTTTGTTTAATAATTATTCTATTAAGTTAGAGACTTTTAAGATAAGTTGGGCTATTTTGTTAGAAGGTCAAATATTTAAAACCCAAACTTCAACTGCACACTAACACTGTTTTGTTCTACTTTTTTAACCTTTTTTTCAGTATTTAAATTAGACAAAGATATACCTAAAAGCCGTACAGAGTTATTCATTTTTTCTTGGTATAATAAATCTTTGGCAGTCTCTAAAATCACATCTTTATCTGCCATAAAGTAAGGCAAGGTTTTACTGCGAGTCTGTAAAGTAAAGTCGCTGTATTTTATTTTTAATGTTATTGTTTTTCCAGCTACTTTACTTTTATTTAAACGTTTAGAAACCTCTTCTGCTATGTACTCTAGTTTTTCTAGCATGAAAATTTCTGAAGAAAGGTTTGTATTAAAAGTACGCTCTGCTGCTAAGCTTTTTCTAATACGATTAGGCTTTACATCGCTATTATGTATTCCTCTAACTATGTAATAATAGTATTTACCAGATTTTCCAAAGTTTGTTTCTAAAAACTCTAAAGATTTAGATTTTAAATCTAGTCCTGTAAAAACACCTTTTTGGTACATTTTTTCTGCAGTTACTTTACCAATCCCATGAAATTTTCTAATATCTAACGCTTCTAAAAACAGTAAAACTTCTTCTGGATTAACTGTTTTTTGTCCGTTAGGCTTATTATAGTCACTAGCTACTTTAGCAACAAATTTATTAATAGAAATTCCTGCAGAAGCAGTTAAACCTACCTCTTTAAAAATACGCGTTCTAATCTCTTCTGCAATAAGCGAAGCACTTGGATTGCCTTTTTTGTTTTCGGTAACATCTAGGTATGCCTCATCAAGCGATAAAGGCTCTACCAAATCTGTATAGTCTAAAAAAATAGCTCTAATTTGTTTAGAAATTTCTTTATAACGTTCAAATCTTGGTTTTACAAATAATAATTCTGGGCACAAACGCCTAGCTTTAACACCACTAATTGCACTACGTACTCCAAATTTTCTAGCCTCGTAACTTGCTGCACTTACAACACCTCGATTTCCACTTCCACCTACTGCTAGAGGTTTTCCTGTAAGTTCTGGATTATCCATTTGTTCTACAGATGCGTAAAACGCATCCATATCTACATGAATTATCTTTCTTATAGGTAAATTGTCTAGCATGATGTAAATTTAGGCATTAAATATAAAATGAATCCTTTTAATTATGATAGAAATTGAACGTAAGTTCTTAGTAAAATCTCAAGATTTTAAAAAAGACTCTCACAAAAAATATAAGATAGTTCAAGGCTTTTTAAGTACCAATAAAAAAAGAACCGTTCGTGTTAGGCTTAAAGGAGAACAAGGTTTTTTAACTATTAAAGGCAAATCTTCTAAAAACGGGTTATCGCGTTTTGAATGGGAAAAAGAAATTTCTAAACAAGAGGCAGAATCGCTTTTAAGTATTTGTAAAAAAGGCATGATAGATAAAATATGCTATGAGGTTACAGTAAAAAACCACACTTTTGAAATAGATGAATTTTTGAAAGACAATAAAGGATTAATAATTGCAGAAGTTGAGTTAAACTCAGAAAAGGAAAGTTTTGAAAAGCCAAACTGGTTAGGAGAAGAGGTTACAGGAGTGCTTAAATATTATAATTCCCAACTAAGCAAAACACCTTTTTGTAAATGGTAATAACTTATAACTTGGTTTAAAACCAAAAAAAACCGCAACTTACGTTGCGTTTTTTTATTTTACTTTTAGTTCTAGTCTAAAGCAGGAATACGTAATACTTGTCCTGGATAAATTTTATCTGGATGCTCATGCATTGGCTTATTTGATTCAAAAATTACTGGATATTTCATGGCATTACCATAAAAATTCTTTGCAATTTTTCCTAAAGTATCTCCACTTACAACAGTATAAAACTGAGCTTCTGGTTCTACATTCTCAACTGTCATTTTTCATCAACAGTAGCAATACCATTACTGTTACCAACAACTAATATCGCTTTTTAGCGTATAGCTTGACCGTAAGGTTATTAATAACAGCTACAGACCTTATAATACTCTGATTGGTTGTTGTATAAAGATTCCAGCGCGCACCATTATATTCTAATAATCCTTTATTATTAGCAACATATATGTATTCATCAGTGCCTTGACTGATGGACCAATTTTGATCATCGGCACCATAATCTTTAGGCACAAACCTTTCAATTGGAGGAAATTCTTGACCGTAACTACTAATTAATGTTAGGAAGCTGACTAAGCATAGTGTTGTTTTAATAAATATTTTTTTGGATACATGTAGTGTGTGTGTAGAATTTCTGTTAAGGTAACAAATAGTTTTCAAATACTATAAACAATGATCTTTCTCCTTGTCTACAATAAAGATGTATAGGTTTTTTTTAATAAGAAATAAAAAAACCCAATCTTATGATTGAGTTTTTTTGTGCACCGCATTGAGTTGTTTTAGTAAATAAAGAAAATCAAAAATTATTTTTAGTCACTAATTTAAGAGATTGAATTTATTTTAGAATTACCACCATCCTCTGATATTGTAAACAACCTTTGGTTGATTTCTAGCATACGCAACACCAATGTCGCGAGCAGATTTTATAGATGCTTTTTGAATATCAACATTATCTTGTTGAATCTTCATTTTAAAATTCCATTCACGTTTATCTAATTCATTTATTCTTTTTGCAATTACATTAGAAAAACTTAAGGCGTCCTTGTAACATGATGAAGTAGGATCAATTTTTCCAAGATAAACAGATGCATTTTCCGCAGCATCGGCGTCTAAACTTATATTCCATGCATTCTTGGCTTCTGCAAAATCAAGTTTACATTGACGGTCAATTTGTTTTTGATAAAGTGGCCCGACAGAATTCATCGCTTTTTCATAACAATCTTTACTGACTTCAGGGATAGAAGTTAACGTAGCAATTGCAGCATCAAAGTCATTTTTGTTTGCTTGCATTTCAGCTTTCTTTAAAATAAAATCACATTTATCATTATAATATTGTATGATTTTAGTTTTCCCATTATTTATAAAATTCTGGAAGATAGGATTTCTTGTTTTAATTTGTTTAAGAGCGGCAATGTAGGCTTTTGTGTCGCTATTACCAACTCCTTTGACTGTAATGGTTTCTGAACTAAAAAGAGTGCCTTCAACACCATCACCAATGTAAAAGTTTATCTCTAGAGTTAAAGCAACTTTTTTCGGAGGACCAGGAAGTATTTCTTGAAACAAAACGGAAATGTTTGGTGTTATAATAAACCTGGAGTTTTGTGTTCCACCCAAACCATTCATCGTTACAATTTTACTCAGTTTGTTTTTTAATAAATTTTTAGCAGCACTTGGCAAACCATCAATTTGCTCTGAAACAAATGTAGAGAGCTGAATCCTTGCTAAATCGTCAGTTTTACCAAGATTGTTTTGACCAAAAGAGATGCATACGCAAAATAAAGGCACAAAAATTTTTAATAAATATTTCATTTTAAATAATATTATTTAGAACCTAAATAAAGTTTAACTTCACCTAGTCCTACAGTTGTTAATTTGTTTTCAATTCCCATACCTGAAAGGTATTTACTTAAATTTTTCGCCCAAGTTCTGGCATCAAGACCCCTAACTCTTCCTTTCTTTTCGTAGGTCATTGGAATCCTAACTTGTTCAAAATTCATCATGGTAGCTTCTGCATCCATAGTTGTAAATGCTCCACCAACAGTATTATCCTCCATCCACTCTTCAATTAAAAATCCTAATTCGTCATCTCCAAAATCTTCTGATTCTAAATCGTATTCCCAATCATCCCACACACGAATTCCAACAGCACATTCTCTACCTTTTTCAAACCATCTTTCAAATGCAGTTTGAAGTTCCGCCAAAAACGCATCAATATGAGAAGCAACTGCTTCTTCTAATAATACAGGTAAAGGACTAGAAAAATCTGGCGCACCAGTTCCTGACGCTTGAGCAATTTGTTTACCAGTATAAGAATCTATTGCTTTTAAAATAAAAGTAACCGCTTTTTCCATTCCATCATCATTTACTGTCCACCCCAATTTTAAAATTATATCAGCTTTAGCAACTTTTTTTAGAGCATCTATTGGAGACTCTGCAACTTCAGCACCACCATATTTTGATGATCGCATTGCTTCTTCAGCAGCTGCGCTTTCAATTTTGTCTAGCTGGCTTTTTAGATTTTTAGCATCAAAATCTCTTTGACTTAACATACCATTAATCTGAGTGATAACTAAATCTAAGTCTGTATCACGTTGTAATGCAATTCTGTAAGAAGGAATATCTTTCACAACACCTTGATTGTCGTATGACTCAGAATAATTATTATTGTAACACCAATTATCAGCAGGTACTACCATTAATGTTGGTTTTTTTGCTTGAGAAAAGGATACACTAACGAAAAGTAATGATACTATTAATAAAAGTTTATTTGTTTGATTTTTCATTATTTATATTTTTAAAAGCCACTACTAAGAGACTTAATTATATTTTCTTTTTCTAATTTTTTTCTTAGAAGACCAACGTTTACTGTCACTAGTGAACCAATACGGAATTTTTTCTTTCCAAGTTTTTGTCTATCAGTGACCTCATCTACAATATTTACGTATTTAGCAAAATTGTTTGGATCATTCCTTTTTACGCTTGCAAAAAACTCTTTAAAAAAATCTTCGCGTTCTGTTTCCAAATTAATTGATCTTGCTAGTGCAGGCTTTTGCTTACACTTTCTTCCTTGAGCATTTACACCTTGAAAAATAATTGCATGTACAGCGTTTTTCTGAGCTTGAACACCAGCAAGTCTCTCATCCATTACAATTGAGAAAACTTTTAGCGTGTATGTGCCACCAGCTGCTTCTCCTTGACATTCTATAGAATAATTCCATTTAGCAGTCTCTTTGTCAGCCTTTTTCCTTTTACGTTTAGATTGTGCATCAGCAGAACCAATTGAAATTAATAATATTCCAATAAAAATTAATAAGTTTTTCATATTTATTTCTTTTGCATAATTAACATTCCTGTACTTAGTTTTTTAGCTTTACCTTTAAATAGGGTTTTATTAATATCTTGAGTATTTTCTTCATCAGCCCCAAAACGATTATCCCAAATTTGTTTTTTGTCAACTTTAATTGTTGCAATTTTTTTGTATCCAATCATTTCATATGTTTCTGGATCAGCAATTTCTTCGAGAACTTCAAAACTTTCTCCTCCTTCTAAGCCTTCTTTCATACCAATCTGAGCAAAAATCTTACCGTCCTCAATAATAATGGGTGATTTAGGTTTAAAAACTTCGTATTTTTTTTGAAGTTTTGAATAAACTTTATCGAGATTACGTACTGTAGATAATTCAATAATCTGCTGTTCTGTTCTTTTTTCTTTCAGTGAGAATGTAACTAAACTGGTTGCTTTTTCATCTCCAATAAACTCAAAATTAATGTCTAAAGCAGATAAATCAACATTTTCCCCATTCTTTTTTGACTTGAAAAGTTTTTTAAATTTAGCGTATGTCTCGTCAGTCCAATCCAAGCGATATAACCATGCAGTAGTCCAGACAGAATAACCCTCTCTAGTTTTTGTGTATGTTTTTTCAGAGGCTTTTAGTGCAAGATCCCTAGCCATTCCTGATAACTTATTAGCTGCTGCATCTGAAACACCCTTTATTACTAATGCAACAGCTTCATTTGATACAAAATTTAATTTAGTAAAAACAACAAATGTATTTTTGATTAAATTTACACCTGCATTTTTAAGTTCACCAACACCCCTTACGGTTGTTCCAGCTACTTTTTTATCTTTTTCACTAGCACTGTATGCACCTCTTTCTTTGATGAGGTTAGACCAATTGTAGTTTTCTTCGTCAAATTGATCTAAAGCAAACCATTTACTAACCATTTCAAAAGGTAATTTTTTTGATGCTATAAATTTGTCTAATTCAAATTTAACTTGAGAGTTGTCAGCTATTATTCCTGCAGTTGCATCACTAGCTGCTCCGCTTATTAATTTTCCAGCCCCACTTTTTTTAATTCCTAGTTTTTCTATTTCATCATCTGATAACTTATAATCTGATAAGTTAAGAGAATTTAAATCAATTCTATGATCGTTATATTTATCCGGAAATGGCCATGATTGATATGCATTTGCTACAATGTCTGAATTTTCGAAAGCATCTCCGATAATCAATATATTATGGAGTGAACTCCTTTGGTAGGTTGGCATTTCTTCTACCTTCTTTTGAGCTAAAGTTGCTGAACTAGCTGATAAAAAAACTAATAGCAATAAAATTTTTTGATTTGTTTTCATGTGTTAACGTGTTTGTTATAATTTAATATAAAATTAAGTAAAAAATATCATTTATATGGCTCATATTAAAAAAAATTTGCAGCAGTAGCTTCTGCAGCTTCTTCAGCATCTGGTTCTACTACTGTTATTGCGTTTCCTTGTTTAAGCTGTCTTTCCCATATACCTAAAACTATAGTATATGGTCCTTCTGTAATTTGTCCTGGCCCATAATTACCTGTATAATCCCAATATAAATTATTTGGGTTCATACCATTTGGGTCTTGAGAGCTTCTAAATGTATTATCATTTCCACCAGATAAAAACTGTAAAAAGTTTTCGTTATCAAACTCATTTAATGCGCCATAATCACTAGTATATGTTTTTTCCCATGCCTCATATTTTTGCATGAAATACTGTATGTTATCATAAAAAACATAATCGTAATCAAAATTATAACGCTGGTATCCATTTAAAAAATAAGAAGTATCGTTAAATGGGTTGTATAACTCTATAGTATTATTATCTATTTGGTATACATCAAAGCTGTCATAACCATCTATATCGTGATCTATGTCTATAATCATGTTATAGGCATTATAATAACCAATAGGTATGCCAAAACCGTTTCCTTAACTTCCTATACCAACTAAATTATTGTAACCATAAAGTGTTCCATTTCTAAAAGAGACTGTAAATGCAATTTGTAAAAAAGGAGATTCATCATAACCAATGGTTTCATTAATGTCTACATACCATAACTTATAAGAATTTAGTAATTGATTAATTGTTAATCCTTGTGGTACATTATTTACATAATCGTCTTCTACTATAACTTCTGTATAGCAAGAGGTTAATAAAGTTGCTATTAAAGCAAATACTGAAAGTAATTTTACTGTCTTCATAATCGTTTCGTTTTAAGGATTGATATTATATAGCATTTAAAAGCTATGCCAAAGTAATTAACAAACTGTTTAACAGTGTTTTAATAACAATTAATAATTGCGTAATTTTGTTATTATAATTGAAAAATTTTATGCGCAAAAAATTAAAATACGCTGTTTTTGGATCTGGAAGTTGGGCAACCGCTATAGTAAAAATGCTTTGTGAGAATAAAGAAGAAGTTGGCTGGTATATGCGAAGTGTTTACACAAAAGAACATTTATTAAAAGAACAACACAATCCTGAGTATTTAAGCTCTGTAGAGTTTCATCTTGAACAATTAAAATTAAGTAACGATATTAATGAAATGGTTGCTTACGCAGATGTTTTAATCTTTGTAATTCCATCTGCTTTTATAAATGGAGAGCTTAAAAAACTAAAACTTGAACTTAAAGATAAAATTATAGTAAGCGCAGTTAAAGGTATCGTTCCAGAAACAGGATTGCTTTTAGGAGAACATTTTCATGAGCATTTTAACGTGCCATTTGAGAATATTGTTGTTATTGCTGGACCTTGCCACGCAGAAGAGGTTGCTTTAGAAAGGCTTTCTTACCTCACCATTTCTTGTGCAGATGCGTTGAAAGCGCAAGCTGTTGCAGATGCTTTGTCTTGCGATTACATAAAAACTAAAACTAGCGACGATATTATAGGTACAGAATATGCCGTTATGCTAAAAAATATTTATGCAATTGCTGCTGGTATTGCACATGGCTTAGGTTATGGTGATAATTTTCAGAGTGTGCTAATGAGTAATGCTATTAGGGAGATGAAGCGTTTTATTAAGAAAATGCATAAAATGAAACGTAATATAAACAACTCTGCCTACTTAGGAGATTTACTAGTTACAGGTTATTCTGTGTTTTCTAGAAACCGTATGTTTGGAAACATGATAGGTAAAGGCTACACTGTAAAATCTGCTCAAATGGAAATGAGTATGGTTGCTGAAGGTTATTATGCTACTAAAAGTGCTTTTTTACTTAACGAAAAGAACCTAAAAAAAACAAAACTACCAATAATTACTGCTGTTTATGCCGTTTTATACGAAGGTAAAGACGCAAAAAAAGTGTTTAAAAAACTTACTGATAAGCTGGATTAACCAAATTTCTCCTGTGAAGGAGTGTTATTTTACTAAAACACCACGCGCTTCCATTAACGATAAAGGCTGTAGAGCTTGAAGATTAATAGTGTTTTTTCTAAAAGTATATGTTTTATCGAACATCTTATTGTTTTCAAAAAAAGTAACTTTAAATTGATTGTTTAACGCAAATAAGTCTTCTTGCATTAACTCTATTTTTGCATAGCTTTTTTTAGGAAGTAGGTCTAATTTCTTTCTAAAGATTGAAGTCATTTTATCTTCAGTATAGCCACTTGTAACAATTAAAACCATCTCTAAATCAACGTCTTTGTCGTTAATGATATAAGCGTTCCAATCTTGGGTTTTATATATGTCATTATACTCGTTTACAATAGCTATATAAACGTCTTTTACTACAGGTATTTGGATGTCTTTTTTCATCTTATTTTTTTGATAAGAATCTAATTATATAGAAGATTTAAACTGCTCTAAAAACCTAACATCGTTTTCGCTTAACAAGCGTATGTCTCCAATTTGATGTAATAACATTGCTATACGATCTATACCAACTCCAAAAGCAAAACCAGAGTATTCATTAGCATCTATGCCACAATTAATTAATACATTTGGGTCTACCATACCACAACCACCAATCTCTAACCAACCTGTTCCTTTGGTGATTTTATAGTCGGTTTCTGTTTCTAATCCCCAATAAACATCTACCTCAGCACTTGGTTCTGTAAAAGGAAAGTAAGATGGTCTTAATCTTATTTTAGCTTTACCAAATAACTCTGTTGTAAAGTATTGTAAGGTTTGTTTTAAATCTGCAAAGCTTACATCTTTATCTATATATAATCCTTCTAGCTGATGGAAAAAACAATGAGATCTTGCTGAAATTGCTTCGTTTCTAAACACACGACCAGGTGAAATAGTTCTAATAGGAGGCTGATTGTTTTCCATATAACGTACTTGTACAGAACTGGTGTGCGTACGCAATAATATATCTGGATTTGTTTGAATAAAAAACGTGTCTTGCATGTCTCTTGCAGGATGATATTCTGACAAGTTTAATGCTGTAAAATTATGCCAATCGTCTTCTATTTCTGGACCTTCACTTACATTAAAACCTATTCGAGAAAAAATATCTATAATATCGTTTTTTACAATAGAAATAGGATGTCTTGCTCCTAAAGAGACAGGTTGTCCTGGGCGAGACAAATCGTTAACAGATTCTGTGTCGTTGGTTGTGTTTTCTAACTCTTCTTTTAATGTATTAACTTTATCTTGAGCAGTCGTTTTTAGTTGGTTTATTACTTGACCAAATTCCTTTTTATGCTCGCTCGCAACATTTTTAAATTCAGAAAAATAGTCGTTAAGTAAACCTTTTTTACCTAAATATTTTATTCTAAAGGCTTCAACCTCTTCTTTAGATTGGGCTTTAAAGCTTTCTGCTTCTGCAATAAGTTCTTTAATTTTATCTATCATAGCGTCATTATAAAATGATGGCAAATTTACTAATTTCTACTTTATATACTCTGTTTCAATAAAGTAATTTACAATGGCTTCTTTCATTAAAACACTTTGT
This sequence comes from Lacinutrix sp., assembly GCF_037625555.1. GTDB lineage: Bacteria > Bacteroidota > Bacteroidia > Flavobacteriales > Flavobacteriaceae > Lacinutrix. Next base: position 20,461 of record NZ_JASJHV010000082.1, on the reverse strand, counting down.
TCTCCTGCTTTTAAAGTTGGCAATTGCTCTTTAGAAATGTAATGAGGCCAACCGTCTTCGTCAACAAAATCGAACTCGTAATAGCCATAAGGAACCAATAATTTACATATTGCAATATGCATTAAATCTAATTTATGATCTTTTTTAAACTTACGATCTAATTGTCCTAATTCTTGTATTCCTATTAGGTAAATAATTGCATCTAAGTCAAGTACATCTCCTTCTGCAAAATGCTTAGACAACTTATCTACAACCAGTTTCCAGCGCTCTTTTAATTCTTCGTCTCTTGCCATAATAATTTTAAAGTCGCAAAGTTAATTTATATTTGTCTAAAATCTATTATTATGGCTGTTATTGATATTGTTTTAGGTGCTTTATTACTATTTGGGCTTGTTCGTGGGTTCATGCAAGGTCTTTTTGTAGAAGTTGCTTCTTTAGTTGCATTAGTTACAGGAGTTTATGGTGCAATACATTTTAGCTATTTTGTTGCAGATTTTATTCAAAGTAGAACAGAATGGGCAGAAAAAACTATAAATATTACTGCATTTGCCATAACCTTTGTGCTTATAATTATAATTATCGCTCTTGCCGGAAAAGCATTAACAAAACTTGCAGATTTTGCTACTCTAGGGATTTTAAATAAGTTGTTAGGTGGTGTTTTTGGAGCTTTAAAAATAGCCGTTATTTTAAGTGTTTTATTAATTGTTTTTAATAAAATGAACGACACTATAACATTTGTAGATGAGGGACATATTGAAGATTCAATACTATACAATCCTGTTAAGTCTATTGCACCAATAATTTTTCCAAATATTATAAAATCTGATAAAGATGAGGAAAAAGAGAGTGAAACAGAATCTTAAAAAAATTCACTAAATAAAAAAGCCACTCGATTGAGTGGCTTTTTTATATCTAGAAAGTTATTAAAGCATTTCTACTTTTCCAGAATGTAAATTATAAACACCTCCAACAATTGAAATCTCGTTATTATCTTCCATTTCTTTTAAGATTGGACTTTTCTCGCGAATACGATTAATGGTTAACTTCACGTTATTCTCAACCGTTTTTGCAACAAAAGCTTTGTTTGATGAATTAGCTTCGCCATCAACTTCTTCTGCACTTTGATGAACTGCCGGTAAAATGTTACTTAACAAATGTGTTATGTTACCTAATTCTACTCCATCACAAGCTGCTTTTACTGCTCCACACGCTTCGTGACCAAGAACTAAAACTAATTTACTTCCTGCTACTTTACAAGAGTATTCTAAGCTTCCCAAAATATCTGTATTTTCGAAATTTCCAGCTACGCGAGATACAAAAATATCACCAATGGCTTGGTCTAAAACTGTTTCAACAGGTACTCGAGAATCTATGCACGATAACACAACTGCTTTTGGAAATTGTCCTCCTGTGGTTTGAGAAACTAATGCAGAATTATCTACTGCTTGAGAGTTACTGCTAACAAATCTTTTGTTTCCTGCTAATAAATCTTGTAAAACACTTTTTGGTGTTAATGTGTCTTGTATTTGTTTTGTTATTGCTATATTTTTCATTTTAATTTTGAAATTTAGTTCCTTTAAAAGGAAAATTATTAATTTTTTATTGTGTCTTTCACATTGGTTTTAACCCATTGTAAACAGGTTTTAAAATCTTTAAAAATATGTTCATTTGGTATAAAATCTGGAATAATATCAATACGCTCCATCATGTAAAGAGGTTGCTTTAAAAGGCCTACAAATAAGACTTCAACATCATTTTTCTTAAGGTCTTGTAACATGTCTTCCATAGCATATAAACCAGATTGATCCATATATTGCATGCGACCTAATCTTAAAATAACAGTTTTTGCTGTTTTGGGAATTTGTTGCGTTAATGCTTGAAAATCGCTTGTCGATCCAAAAAACAAAGGGCCTTTAAGGTGTTTAACAAATACTTCTTCTTTAAGGTTTGAAGGAAAATCACTTTCATCTGCCCAAGCTTCTTCTTTTAAAGATTTGACATCAGAACGTTCAGCTGTTAAATCCCCAATTTTTTTCATAAACATTAATGAAGCAATTACTAAACCAATTCCTACGGCGTAAATTAAATCCCAGAAAGTTGATAATACTAAAACTATAAGCATTATTAATACTTCTGAGCTTAGTTTTAATGGTCCTAATTTAATATCCTTGGGCAAACTTGGAATCGCTTTTAAACCTTTATAATCCATAACTCCAATTCCTACGGTTATTAATATACCTGCTAAAACAGCGGCTGGAATTTGCGAAGCTATACCACTAAATGCTAACATAATTAATAATAGCATTATACCAGCAATCATTCCTGAAAGCTTAGTTTTTCCTCCAGCATTAATATTTACCACTGTTCTAATAGTTGCTCCAGCTCCAGGAATTCCTCCGAAAATTGACGCTATACTATTTCCGATACCTTGTCCTATTAGTTCTTTATTGGGCTTATGCTTGGTTTTAGTCATGTTATCTGCAACGACACTTGTAAGTAATGAATCTATAGCTCCTAACAGCGCAAGTGTTAATGCAGGAAATATATATGGTGTAATACTTCCAAGATTAAAGCTAGTAAACATTTCTAGTCTTGGAATTGGGATACCTCCAGGTATTTCTGAAATTGGTCTATACCCTAAATTAAATCCGTAGGCAATTCCAGATACTACTACCAAAGCCACTAATGTGCTTGGTATTTTTTTTGTAATTCGTTTAAAACCAAAGACAATAAAAATTGTGGCAAGTGCTAAAGCAAGTTCCAACCAATTTATGTTTTTTAAAGCTCTTGGTAGTATTTTCAATACACCTATGGTATTTTTACCTGTTTTTTCGGCAATAGTCTGAGACTCTTTTAAAATTTGTTCTGGCGTAATTGAATTTGCTCTCGTTTGAGTTTCTTTAAAGTTTTCCAAAACTAAAATACCTTCTCCAGCTTCTTCTTTTAAAATATTTTTAAGCATCACTTCTTCGGCTTGAGGCTTAAATGTTTCTACAAATACTGCGTCTTCTTTAGGGTAATAACCAATTGAAGGTAAGATTTGAGTTAGTAATATTATAACTCCAATGGCTGTCATAAAACCAGAAACTACAGGATATGGAATGTATCTTATGTACTTTCCCAGTCCAATCATTCCCAATCCTATTTGAATTAGTCCTGCAAGTAAAAAAACAGTTAGAATAACTGGTAAAGCTTTTTCTACATCACCATCATTTGTAGCTATTATTCCAGCAATTATTACCATACTTACTGCAGTCATTGGTGCAGTGGGTCCAGAAATTTGAGTGCTAGTACCTCCAAAAAGTGCAGCGAAAAAACTAATAAATATAGCTCCATACAAACCACCCTCAGGTCCTAATCCTGATGAAACACCAAATGCTAGTGCTAGTGGTAATGCAACAATTCCAGCGGTAATACCACCAAAGGCATCGCCTTTAATGTTTGAAAATAAATTTTTCATATTTCTGATTTTAACTTTAGCTTCTAGAGTAGTTTTTTCATTTGTACTTTAAAAGTAAATCTTACTCAAAATTTACTTAATTAGAAATTTACAAATGCAATTAAGTTAATTTGATTCCTTCCTGAGTTTTCAAAAAATTGATTCATATAACCAAGCTCTAATCTTAACGCATTAGAAAACTTATAACCTAATCCACCATACACTCGATTTCTATCGAAAACTGATGATTCTGTATTCAAGAAAATCTCATTATACGTAGAAAGATATAAAGGACTCAACTCATCTTCTTTACTTTGAAGTGGGACGTTAAGTCCTAAAAAATATCTAAAACGCATTTTAAAATCATCTTGTACAAAACGTTGCTCGAAACGGTAACGATGACTTAAACCTACTTTACCAATTTTTTGCTTAGTGGTAAACTGTTGAAATATACGATGCTCGTTAACCGAAACTTTTTCATCGGTTTCACCAACATAGTTTTCTGATAAAATATAGCCATAACCTAACAACACATTATTATTGTTTTCTGTTAAGTTATAACCTAAACCAGTTCGTAATAGTAACTGCTCTAAATCGCCAATAGCATCATAATTACGGTATTGAACCTCGTTATGGATATTCCAACCATTATTTAGTTTTTTATTACCAATATAGATTAACCAATTACCTAAATTACTGTCTTGAGCAAAAGAAAATATTGGTAATGTTAATGCTAAAATTAATACTACCAAAGTGGTTTTGTTTTTAATCATATTTCTTCATTTGTAAGCAACATTGAAATATTTAGCTTATTTATTACTTCTTTAACTTCAGGTTTAAGAGCTTTTGAAGCTTTTTTAACTGAATGCACTCCACGATTTAAACAGAATAAATTCACATTGTTTTTAAGTAAATAATTTGAAAGGTTTTTAATAATATTGTCGTTTTTTTCGAAAACAAACTCTACTGTATCATTATCTTTTAAAGTATTATTTGATTCTGAAACAGTTTTATTTTCAATAATCCTAAAAGCCTTTAATGGTTGCTTAGTATGTGATACTAAGTCTTTGGAAAATGCCATATTAAAAGATTCTTTTTCACTATTAAAAACTCCTAAAGACAAATCATACCCTGGTTCTAAAACATTTTTATTACCAGCTATTAAAATAGTGCCTTGGTGTTGCTTTAAAACATAATCGGTAATATTATCACCTACAAATTTTATAGCATTAGGTTTTCTTTTACCTAAAACAATAATATCGGGTTTACTACTTTTTATACGTTTTTCAATTTCGTTTTTTACGTTACCTAATGTAAAATTAGATTTTATATTCAATCCATAGTCTTTATTTATAGGGTTTAATATAGCTGCTATTTGTTTATCAATATCTATATGCTCCTGGTTAATAACACGCATGGCAGATAACTGGCTCTCTGTATCTACAACATCTGTAGGTTTTTTTACATAAAAAAACTCAATATCTGCCTTAATTATTTTGGCAAGGCTTACTGTACTCTTCAATATGTTGTCTGTTGTATCTTTCAAATCAGACAACACCAATATTTTATAATTATTTTTCATAATTTCAATGTTAAGCTGTTCTTGGTCTTAATTTGAAAAACTCAATAAAACTCTCTGGGTTTTCAACAATTCCTCGCTCTGAGACTAACTGAATATCAATATTTCGTTCTTTAGCTTTAAAAGCGAAATCTTCCAAAATTTCGATAATATCATTATCCAAATACCTTGTTTTTCTAACATCTAATTCTAAATAGGTGTCCCTTGGCAAACTATCTAATTCTTTTAAAATAGATCCCTTATTAAAAAACGTTACTTCTTCAGCAAGCGTCATTTTTATTCTATGCTTCCCATTACTCTTGTCTTCGATATTTAAGAAATGAGAGTTTTGGAAACTTTTAACTAAAATAACGACTATTCCAACAGCTAAACCTAGTCCAATTCCCCAAAGAAGATCTATAAACACAATCCCAAAAACCGTAACCGTAAATGGAATAAACTGCTTCCATCCTAGGTCGTACATCTTTTTAAATAATCCTGGTTTTGCTAATTTATAACCTACAATTAAAAGAATTGCTGCTAATACAGATAATGGTATCATATTTAATACCCTTGGTATTAAAATAACAGATATTAATAAGAAAAAACCGTGTATTATTGCTGACATTTTGCTTCTTCCTCCTGATTGAATATTTGCAGAACTTCTAACAATTACTTGAGTAATTGGTAAACCTCCAATCATACCTGAAATAATATTTCCAGTTCCTTGAGCAAATAACTCTCTATTTGTTGGTGTTACATTTTTATTTGGATCAAGTTTATCTGTAGCCTCAACACATAAAAGTGTTTCTAAACTAGCAACAAGTGCTATGGTAAATGCCACAATCCAAACATCTTTGCTTGATATTGCCTTAAAATTTGGAAACCTAAATTGACCTATAAATGAATCTACACTGTCTGGAATAGGTACACTTACTAAGTGAGAACTCTCAATTGCTAGGGCTGAATTCCCTTGTGTTACAACAAAAAATATAATTCCTACAACAACAGCCACTAAAGGACCTTGAACTAAGTTGAAAATCTTTCCTTTTTTAGATAACACCTTATCCCAAAGTAATAAAATAGCTAAACCAACAATTCCAATAATTGTTGAACCTAATTGAATATGATCGAAAACATTTAGTAATTGCGTTATGGTATTTTCTCCATGAACATTAAATAGAGTAAACCCTTTGTCGTAGCCAAAAAAGTGAGGAATTTGTTTTAATATAATAATAATTCCAATACCTGTTAGCATCCCTTTAATTACAGAAGAAGGAAAATAATATCCTATAATTCCTAATTTTAAAACGCCGAATAAAATCTGAATAATTCCTGCTAACACAACAGCTACCAAGAAATTTTGATAACCACCTAAACTACCAATTGCAACAAGTACAATAGCAGCTAATCCTGCAGCTGGTCCACTAACTCCAATTTTAGAGCCACTTAAAGCTCCAACAACAACACCTCCAATAATTCCTGCAATTAATCCCGAAAATAATGGCGCTCCACTGGCCAATGCAATACCTAAACATAAAGGTAAAGCAACAAAAAACACGACTATACTCGCTGGTAAGTCATTTTTTAAAGTTTTAAACATATATAAATTGATTTTTACTATTGAAAAATCAATAGTAAGTTTTTTAATAATTTTTGATTAGACTTAGTGTCCGTTTTTAAAAAATTATTAAATGAATTCGGGTGGTGGAGATATTAAATTTAAGTGTGGATTTGCGTACTTTTTATAAGTATAGCTTTGGCTTTCTTCTCTTTTAGAATAAAATAAGTCCTCAGATTCTAAAAGATTTTCAACTACAAAAACTTCTAGTTCTTTATTCTTCTCTTTTCCTTTTTCCTCCTCTTCCTCAGAAGCATCTAATAAATAAGAAATATCAATTGTATCATCTACATATAGCAATACAGAAGGTGCTATTATGGTAGCTATAAAAAACACTGTAAAGAAAACTGATAGATAACGTTTTAACATTTGCTATAATTGAAAGGCAAATATAATATATAATTGAGGTTATAGTGTTAAAGAAAATCTAAAAAATGTTCAACAGTTTTATATCATTACTAGAAATCCAGCCTGTTTTACCATCTGCAAGTTTAATTTTTTTCCAACTATTAATAGTATCTAAAACCTGTACTTTAGTACCTTCATGTAGCATAAATGCTTCATCACTGCGTAAGTTAGGTTCGATCTTTACTTGAGATTCTTGAGCAAATACTATAGCTGGTTTCAGTTTTTTTACACCACTGTAATTATAGAATGTGATTGCTAACGCTATACATGCAAAAACAATAGAAAAAACACTACTTACAAAGTAAAAACGTTTTTTACCTGTAGCATGAGTAAAATAATAGAATAAATAAAATAGAACAAAAAACACGACTAGAACAACGGCTATTTTTGACCAAGTGTTAAAAGAAAAGCTGTTTGTAACTTTATTTACAAACCTAATTAAACCTACTTCTGGTAAGTTTTCTATGGCATCTATTCTCATATTATTAGCAAAAGCCATATTATTTTTAATGTCTTTATCTTTAGGTTTTAATGCTAAAGCTTTTTCATAATAATAAATAGAAGGAGCAATGTGATTAAGCTTATAATGTGCATTTGCAATATTAAAATAAAGTGCTGCAGAATGCTTATCTGTATTTAATATTACTTCATATCTATCTATTGCTTCAGCAAATTCACCTTCGTTATAGAGCGCATTTGCTTGATCAAAAACTTTTTCATTTTGAGCTGTAAGGCTTCCAAAGAAAAATAATAATATGTATAAAATGTTTTTCATCTTTATTTCTATGGATTCTTGACTAAACAAGAATTACAAAAGTTATCTTATTTGTTTGTCTATTAAATTAATGGTGCTAGCAGCCTTGTCATAATCTTGTTGCATAGTAACGGTTGTAATTGGTGTATATCTTGCCATTTCACAATTCTCTAATATGCTTTCAAAGTCTTCAACTGTTCCTTCATTTACTTGTCTATCTAGTAATAATACTTTTATTTTATCTTTACTTAAATCGCTAGTTTCAATATTTAACTTTGCTTTTAAATAGTTATGTAGTGCTTTTTCTAATGCTACATAAAATGCTTCTTTCTGCCCTAAGCTTTTTTTAGCTACTCCTAAATATTTTTTAGCTAATCTATCTGCTTTTCTTAATCTATTTCCAACAAGATCTCCTGCTCGTTGGTCTCTTTTTCTACGGAAAACAATTGCTAATGGAATTGCTAATAATGGCGATAACAAACTTGCCCAAAATGCTTTAGAATTAAAGAATGATTGTTCGTTTTTAGAACTAAAATTTGGTTTTGTTTTTATAAATGCAAATTGATTGTTGTTTAGTGTTACAGGTTGTTTTTCTGTTCCTTCTGTTATTAAATTATTATCTGATGCTCCATAAACAGGACCTTCAAGAACATTAATTATGGTTTGGTTGGAAGAAATACGCTTATAGGTTTCGGTTTTTAAATCGAAATAAGAAAAAGATATGGTAGGTATTGAGTATTTACCTTTGTATTGAGGTACAATAGTATAATTGTCTGAAATTTCACCTTGCATACCATTTAAATTTGTACGAACATTTTCATTATGTTCTGGCTCATAAACTTCTAGAGAGTTTGGTAATGTTAATTTTGGTAATGTTAGTAGTTTTAAATTTCCATTCCCAGAGACTGTTACTTTTGCCTGCATAGATTCGTTCGCATTAAGCTCACTTTTAGAGGTGCTTAAATTAAATTTAAAATCTCCTACTGCACCAGAAAAATCTGATGGCTTACCTAATTCTGGTAGTGGTTTTACATTAATATTTCGCTTTCCTGCAACTACAGGAACATTTACCTTACTCATTAATCTTTGCCCAAAAATATCACGTCTTTGGGTTGGTATAGTCGCTGTAACGTCTAGTTTTAATGGTTCTATTGTTAATTTACCTGTTTTTTGAGGGTACAAAACAGTTCTTCGCAATACCACATATTGATAATCTTCTCCTTTATATTTTCCTTTTTCTATTTTTAATCCTTTAGGATTAATATTTTGACTCCAAAAATCGTCGTACTCTGGATCATCTGTTTCTCGCCAATTATCTACTCCTGTATTTCGTGCTACATATAATTTATAAACTACAGTTATGGCTTCGTTTAAATATGGATTTACATTAGAAACCTCTGCTACCAAATGAATATTATCACTAGCAATAGCGCTGTTTGGATCTTTTGGTTTTTGTATTTCTTTGGTAACAGTAATTGCAATTGTATTGGTTTTATAGGTCTGTTTATCTATTTCTATACTAGCAGAACCTATTATTAAACTTCCCATACGAGTTGGTGCTAAAAAATAGCTAAAAGTCTTCTCGAATGAACGTTTTCCATTTATCCAAGAATTACTGACAGATTGGTTTGGGCCTCCTACCACATTAAAACCATCGAAACTTGGTGGCTTAAAATTATCTCCATCTTTATCCATAGAAAAGTCTACACGCAAACGCTCGTTCAAGCCTAAAGTTTTTTTACTTACCCTAGTTTGGAATTGTACTTGCGATCCTACTATACTTGTTGTGAGTATAATTAATAGAATTGCTATGTGCTTTAAGTGTTTCATTATCTAATGGCTTTCGTATCTATTACGAAATAACAAAATAGTTTTACCAATCTTTTTCGGTTTGAATTTTAGCGCCTTTTGCTTTTTCTGCATTTATTTTCTCTTGCACTTTTTGCTCTTGGTTATCCATTGCTTCTAGGAGGTTTTTTATTTGCTGAGGCGATAGTTTTCCTGGTTGTTGCTGTGGTTTTTGTTGCTCCTTTTTCTCGTCGTCTCCCTTTCCATCCTTATCTTTTTTTTTATCTGGCTTACCTTCATCTTCTTTATCGTCGCCTTCTCTTTTGTCCTTATCGCCTTTATCTTTACTATCTTCTTTATTGTCTCCTTCGTCTTTCTGGTCTTTGTCTTTTTTGTCTTCTTTATCCTCTTTATTATCATCACCATCTTCTTGTGGTGGATCTTCTTTTTTTGCACATTCTTTTGCTAGCACATAATTATAACGTGTTTCTTCGTCTAACGGATTATTTCTAAGTGCATTTTTAAATGCTTCTGAAGCTTCTCTGCATTTTTTTTCTTGCATTAATATATTTCCTATATTATGGAATGCTCTATGCTTTTCTAATTTATCTGTTGCATTTTTAGCTGCTTGTTGATTACGGTATAATGCCTCATCAAAATTGCCGTTTTTATAATATGAATGTCCTAAATTATAAGTTCCTGCAACACTTGTTGGTTTTTTAGAAATAGCTTTTCTATACTCCATCTCTGCAGAAACAAAGGCATCGTTACTAGCTAAATCATTTGCTTCACTTATTAAATTATTAGTTTTTTGATTTAATATTTTTAACTGCTTTTCTGTCTCCTCTTGTTGTGCAAAAGAGAAAGATACTGCAAATATTAATATGTAAATTATATGTTTTTTCATTGTTAATTATGAACTCATAAATATATGAAAGCCTTGATTTAGTAGGTGTTAAGGATTTTATAAATTCTCGTTAAAAAGATTTAGCTTTTTTAACCAAGCTGTTTTTCGTTCTAACAGAAAAATATCTATAAATAAAAGTAAAATTCCTAGGCCTAAAAACCATTGAAATTGAGATTCGTAAGCAACAAATTGTTTGCTTTCAAATTCCGTTTTATCCATTTTATTTAAAATATCTCTTATCTCTTCGACTACTTTATCTGTACTATTTCCGTTTATATAAACTCCATTAGCTTCTTTTGCAATATCTTTAAGAGTCTCTTTATTTAATTTTGTAATAACGGTTTCGCCTTGTCTGTCTTTTTTATAATTTAAAATTACTCCATTTCTTTTTAAAGGAATTGGACCTCCTTTTACATCTCCTACACCAATTGTAAAAATTCTTATACCTGCTTCTCCTGCTTCTTCAGCGACACTTGCTGCAGCTTCACTATGGTCTTCTCCATCGCTAATTATAACCAATACACGATTGGTTTGCTGGTCGTCATCATAATATGTTTTTGCTAGTTCTATAGCTTCGTTAATTGCTGTTCCTTGAGAAGACATCATGTCTGTATTCATATTATTAAGAAACATTTTTGCAGAACTATAATCTGTTGTTATAGGTAATTGCGGGAATGCCTTACCTGCGTATGCAATAATACCTATACGATCACTTGCTAAACTATTAATAATTTGAGTAACTAATTGCTTCGATTTTTCTAATCTGTTTGGTGCAATGTCCTCGGCAAGCATACTTTTTGAAACATCTACTGCAAACACAATATCTACTCCTTCGCGTTTAACCGTTTCTAATTTTGAACCAATTTTAGGGTTTACTAAAGCCATTATTAAACTGGCAAAAGCTAAACATAATACTACGATTTTTAACACCGATTTAAATAAAGATCTATTAGGGGTCAATCGTTTTAAAATGTCCTGATTTGCAAATTTATTTTGTGTTTTACGTTTCCAAATTTGAAGCGCTAAAAACAACACCAATATTATTGGTATAACTAGCAATGCCCAAAACCATATTTTTTCTTCTAATTGCATTTATTATTCAGTATTCAGTCGCAGTTTAGCTACTTATTTGCGAATGTGTTTTTATTAGTTAACACTTAAACAACATTAAGTGTGACATCTCTTTATCTTTTTAAATTCTATACAAAACTCCTAAAAACGGTAATTCTCAACAGCAACTCAAACAACAACAAAATTCCTGCTACCCAAACAAACCATCTAAATTTCTCTTCGTAATTATAAAATTTAAACTCTTCTATTTCTGTTTTTTCAAGCTTATTAATCTCGTCGTATATTTCAGCTAATTTTTTATTGTTAGTTGCTCTAAAATATTTTCCTCCTGTTACTTCTGCTATTTCTTTAAGTAATTCTTCGTCTATTTCTACCTTAACTCTACCGTATTGAAATTGCCCATTTTGCTTATAAGATATTGGAGACAAAGCCATACCATTTGTTCCTAAACCAATGGTATAAGTTTTTATACCAAACTCTAGTGCTAGTTCACTCGCAATTTTTGGGTTCATAGAACCAGAATTATTAACACCATCTGTTAGCAAGATAATAACTTTACTTTTTGCTTTACTGTCTTTTAAACGGTTTACAGAGGTGCCTAAGCCCATACCAATAGCTGTTCCTCCCTCTATTATTTTATTAAATTTAATTTCGTTTAAGGATTGTAATACAATGTTTTTATCGCTTGTTATTGGTGTTTTTGTATAACTTTCTCCTGCGTATTCTACAATTCCAATACGATCGTTTGGTCTTCCTTTAATAAAATCTGCAGCAACTTTTTTTAAGGCTTGCAGCCTGTTTGGTTTTAAATCTTTAGCAAGCATACTTGCTGAAACATCTATTGCCATAACTATATCTATACCTCTTGTAGTTTTTGTTTTTGTGGATACATCTACCGTTCTTGGTCTGGCTAATGCAATAATTAAAAAGGTAAGTGCCACTAATCTTACAGCAAAAAGGAAGTGCTTAAATTTTGGTAACCATGAACTGGTAATCTTAAATCCTTTTAAACTTGAGATTTTTAATTGAGCATTTTGCTGTTTATATTTAAAATAATACCACACCAAAGCCAGTGGAAGCAATAATAGCAACCAGAAAAATTCTTTGTTTAAAAATTCTATGCCTTCAAACATTATTCAGTTTTTGGATTTAGTTCTATTGAATTTAAAATGCGTTCTACAATTTCATCTGCATATTCATCGTCTTGTGGAGAAATAACTATTATTTGCTGTAATACATTTTCTGCAGTAAATAGTAGAAAATTAAATTTAGCAGACCTTAATTTATCGCTTCCTATGGATGGAATATTCATGGTGCCATAAGATTTTAAACCTTCTGCTCCATTTGGTGTTTGAAATTTCTCTTTTAATGCAACAATGTTTTTGGCTCCTTTAGCTTCTATACCTTGTATGCCTTTTTCTGATAGTTCTGCTAAATCTATCTCTGGCGCTTTTTCTTGTTGTTGCGAATCAGGATTTTGGTTCTGGTTTTGAAACTGTATTGTATTTAATGTTATATTAAAAACGTCTAACATTGTTCCATAAGAAAAGCTGCTAGATTTTGGCTCATTCTCTTGTTCTTGAGCTATTGGTATTTCTATACGCTTTAAAACCTTTGGTGTTGAAATTATAATTGGAGGAAAACCATAATCGCTTGTTACCCATTCTCCTTCTAAAAGTTCTTTACTCTCATGACCAAGAATAGTGTCTTTTACGTAACTAAAACCATATTTATAACCAAAACCTGCTAGTGTTCCTACTAATAAAAAGGCAACTATACCAATGGTTAAAATTACTTTTATGGTTTTCTTTCTTCGTTCTTGCTCTTCTTTATATTGTTTATCTAGAAGTTTCTCTTCTTCTGTTGGTTCTGGTAGTGCTTCTTTAACATGATCAATCTCTAAGTCTACAGTATTTCTATCTATTTCAGCTAAAGCAACATCTGGAGTCCCTTTTGCAAATTTTACTAAATCTGCTCGCTTTAATATAGTTTCAATATTTCTAATATCGTCTTTACTTAGTTCTATTTGATTTCCATCTTTTAACAAGTTTAATCTAGAAACTAACTCGTCTGTTGTACTTTCTAAAGCACGATCGTATACTTTTTCGTCTAAATATTTTCGAATAATAAAAGTTAAGTCTGAATAGTAGCCTTTTAGGTTTTGGTTTTGAAGGTAATTACTTTCGTCTAGTTGTTTTAAAGCCAACTTAGCGCGATCGTAAGGCGGCAATAGTGCTATTTCTTCTTCTTTAGTTAATGGTTTTACTCTCAAAATAAACCACCATAATAGGAAAGCAACCAAAGCGATTGCTAGTAAGATTAAAAATAAATATTTCCACCAATTCCCTATACTTTTGTCAACTTTTATTATTGGTTTAATATCGTATAAGCCTTGTTTTGTGGTGTCTACAACAACCTGTCTTATCTCAACTCTTAAAGAATCTGTATAAAATTCTTTAGCGCCAATTAATACTTTTTGTTTTGGTATGGTATAAGCTCCAGAATCGAATTGTGTTAATCCGTATTTTTTAATAAGGTTGTATCTGTCGTTTTTTTTGGTTGTATCTATTGTATAAGATTCTATCATTTCCATAGGTGAAAATGTTTGACCTTCAGGAAAAATAACTAAAGAAGTTGTGTCTGTATCAACTTCAATTTTATAAGTTACTTGTGCTCCTATTTTAATTGAGGTAGAATCTATATTTACTTTGACTTGACCAAATGACAATAGAGAAAAAAGAGCAAAGAAAAAAGACAGAACTATTGTAGTATTCTGTTTTTTATAAACATTCGCTATTTGTAATTTGTAATTCATCATTCGCTTAATTATCTTCTTTTAAAGTAGCCTAATAATTTTTTCACATAGCTTTCATCTACTCGACAATCTATTGTTCCTGCTCCGGATTTTGCAAAACTATCTTTATAGTAAGCGACTTTTTCATTGTAAAAATTACTATAATTTTGTCGTACTTTTTTTGACGTTGTATTAACCAACATTAATTCTCCAGATTCTTGATCCTGCATTTGTACAATACCAAGATTAGGAATGGTTTCTTCGCTTTTATCGTAAACTCTAATACCAGTTACATCATGCTTTCCTGCAGCAATTTTAAGTGTTTGCTTATAATCGTCTACAATAAAATCGCTCAAAACAAAAACAATCGCTTTTTTCTTCATGACGTTTCGCATAAATTTTAAAGCTTCTGCAATATTTGTGCCTTTACTTTTAGGTTTTAACTCTATTAATTCTCGAATAATACGCAATACGTGAGAACGTCCTTTTTTGGGAGGAATGTATAATTCTATTTCATCTGAAAATAAAATTAATCCTATTTTATCGTTATTTTGTTTTGCTGAAAAAGCTAGTGTTGCTGAAATTTCTGTTATTATTTCATTTTTAAATTGTTGGTCTGTACCAAACAGCTCTGAACCTGAAATATCTACCATTAAAAGCATTGTTAACTCACGTTCTTCTTCAAAAACTTTAACATGAGGTTGGTTTGTTCTAGCGGTTACATTCCAATCTATATTTCTTACGTCATCACCAAATTGGTACTGGCGAACTTCAGAAAAAGTCATCCCTCGTCCTTTAAAGGTCGAATGGTATTCGCCTCCAAAAATATGATCAGACAAGCGTCGTGTCTTAATCTCGATTTTACGTACTTTTTTTAGTAATTCTTTGGTATCCATTTCTACATTGAGCAATTAACATTAAACAATTTTCAGAAAGTTAATATTAAATTATTTATTGATTTCTGATAAATGATAATTGTCTATGGTACCTCGACCACATTTACAATTTTATTAATAATGTCTTCGCTTGTTATGTTCTCTGCTTCGGCCTCATAAGTAATGCCTATTCTATGTCTTAAAACATCGTGAACTACAGCTCTAACATCTTCTGGAATTACATAACCACGACGTCTAATAAAAGCATAACATTTTGCTGCTGTTGCTAAGTTAATACTTCCACGAGGCGAAGCACCAAAAGAAATTAATGGTTTTAATTCTTCTAGTTTATATTGTTCTGGGTAACGTGTAGCAAAAACAATATCTAAAATATATTTTTCTATTTTATCATCCATATATACCTCACGAACTACTTCTTGTGCTTTTAAGATTTGAGCCACAGAAACTACTGGATTTACTTTATCCCAAGAACCTTTTAAATTAGCTCTCATAATTAACTGCTCGTCATCCTTTTTAGGGTAATCGATAACCGTTTTAAGCATAAATCTATCTACTTGCGCTTCTGGTAATGGATATGTTCCTTCTTGTTCTACAGGATTCATTGTTGCCATTACTAAAAATGGCTTATCTAAAATAAACGTCTCGTCTCCAATAGTTACTTGCTTTTCTTGCATCGCTTCTAATAAAGCAGATTGTACTTTCGCTGGTGCTCTATTAATCTCATCGGCAAGTACAAAGTTTGCGAAAATGGGTCCTTTTTTAATAGTGAAATCATTTTCTTTCATATTAAAAATTAGAGTACCTACTACATCTGCAGGCAATAAATCTGGAGTAAATTGTATACGACTAAAACTACCATCAATCGCTTTAGATAGCGTGTTAATAGCTAATGTTTTTGCCAAACCAGGAACACCTTCTAGTAAAATATGTCCTTGACCTAAAAGACCAATTAGTAAACGCTCAATCATGTGTTTCTGACCAACGATTACTTTGTTCATTTCATAGGTTAGTAAATCGACAAAAGCACTTTCTTTTTCAATTTTTTCGTTAATTGACTTAATCTCAATTGCACCTGTTTCTTCCATCTTTTTTATAAATTTTAGTATCGATTGTAATATTTGGTAATTTAGAAAGTGCAAAATGTTAATTTTTTCGATACAATCGTGTTAATAATTGGTTAAAAAAATCAATAAACAAAAGGCTCTAACCATTTTTTGTTTTCTATTTTTAAGTCTGATAAAACTAATTAAAAAATAGTCTCGTTTAGTTGAGAAATAAATATGAAAAGAACAGCGTTAATTACTGGATCAACAAGTGGAATTGGAAGAGCAACTGCTCACGAGTTTGCTAAACATGGAATAAGACTAATAATTTGTGGTAGGCGTCAAGACCGCTTAGAAACTATACAAAAGGCATTAAGTAAACATACCGAAGTACATATTTTAAATTTTGATGTTCGTGATAGAAAAGCTGTTTTTTCTGCTATAGAATCGCTTCCTGAAACTTTTAAAGAAATAAACATATTAGTTAACAATGCAGGAAATGCTCATGGCCTAGACCCAATACACGAAGGTAATTTAGACGATTGGGATGCTATGATGGATATAAACGTAAAAGGACTACTATATGTTAGTAAAGCTGTGATACAACAAATGACAGAACGCAACTCTGGGCATATTATAAACATTGGCTCCTCTGCAGGAAAGGAAGTCTACCCAAAAGGCAATGTCTATTGCGCTAGTAAACATGCTGTTGTTGCAGTTACAGAAGGTATGCGTATGGATTTAAATCCTTATGGAATAAAAGTAGCTGCTATTAATCCTGGTTTGGTAGAAACCGAATTTTCTCAAGTGCGGTTTAAAGGAGAAACACTAGCAGATAATGTCTATAAAGGTTACAAAGCGCTGCAACCAGAAGATGTTGCAGATGTTATTTACTTTGCAATTTCTAGACCAAAACATGTTAATATAGCAGATGTGTTGATGTTTTGTACTGCTCAGGCGAGTAGTACTATTGTTAAGAAGGGATAGAGTTATTATGAGATTAAAAAGCTACATATTAGTTTTAATTAGTTGTGTTATACTATTTTCCTGCAAATCGGAAAACGAGAATGCTGTTGCTATTTGTAATACTAAAAATATAATTCAACCTCCTGAAGACACTACAATTATTAGCTACATAATAAATCCCAAAAAACAAACTTTAAAATTCTACTGGAAAAACAAACACGATTCTTTAATTAAAACCTTTAAAAATCTTAAAACAGAAGTTGAAAACAATAATGAAAAATTAATTTTTGCAGTAAATGGAGGTATGTTTAAAAAACATTTTTCGCCTCAAGATTTATATATTGAAAAAGGTAAAATACTTTCTAAATTAGATACCATTCAAAATGGTTTTGGTAACTTCTATTTGCAACCTAACGGAGTGTTTTCTATAACAGAAAAAGCCGTTTCTTCTATTACTACAACACAAAATTTCATGTCCACTAGTAATAATTATTACGCAACACAATCTGGGCCAATGTTAGTTATTGATGGAGAATTAAACCCAAAATTTAATAAAGGTTCTTCTAATTTAAATATAAGAAACGGAGTTGGTGTTTTGCCAAATGGAGATCTTTTGTTTGCTATGTCTAAAAAGGAAATTAATTTTCACGACTTCGCTACTTTTTTTAAAAATAACGATTGTGAGAGTGCACTATATTTAGATGGTTTTGTCTCTAAAACCTATTTACCTTCAAAACATTGGGAACAATTAGAAGGTGAATTTGGTGTTATAATTGCCGAAATAAAGCCTAAAGAAAACTAAAACAGATGCCTTCTTTAACAGTAAAAGAACATGATTAACAAACGTCTTTTAATTAAAAACTTACTAGCTCACAACGATGAGAATAGTTTTTATGACAAAAAACGAAAAATAGACATAAGTCAAAAAGAAGGTAAAGCTAAATTTTTAAAGCATGTTTGCGCCTTGTCTAACAGTAATCCTAAAAATAATTCTTTTATTGTTATTGGTGTTGAAGATGAAGACAATAGTATTCTTGGTGTCGATTTTTTTGACGATTCAAAAATTCAAAACATTATTAATGCATATCTAAACAATCCACCAATTGTGCAATACGAAAATATTTCTTTTCCACATTTGCCAAATGATAAGGTTGTTGGTTTAGTAACAATTCGAGCTATTGAAGGCTTAACATCTTTAAGAAAAAACATCTGGAAATATTATGGTGGTGCTGTCTTTTTTAGAGATGGAAGCATAAGCATGCCTAAGGTATTTAAAAGTGATATTAAAGACGTAAACTCTAAAATTGTTGCAGCTATAGAAAACCATTCTCATAACAATATAGAATATACACTTGATGGTGTTTTCGATTTTATGGCTAAGCGTAACGATTATAATCCGCAATATAAAGTCTTTAAAGAATATTTTGTTGTGTGTTGGGCTGGGCAAAAAAAAGAAGTAAAAGACGAAGTGTTTTACTCTAGAGTAGATATAGAACTTATTAATGAGCAGGTTCGTTTATTTTATTCGGCTCTTGATGAAGTTTCTATTTCTTTTGATGCAGATCGTTTTAAAATTGTAGAATATGTTTCGTTAGGGCTTCAAGAAAATTATAAATATTATCCATTAGAGGAAACCGTAATTCTGTTTCACAATAATGCAAACTATAGTATAGAGAGCACCTTAGTGTTTCAATCTCCTAAATTCGATAAAAAAATATTGCATCATATTTATAATACTAATAATGCTTTATTAGACTATTTAAAAAAAGGAAGAAAGCTTACACAAACACAAGAAAATGATTTAACAAATTTGCCTGCAACTTATTTAATTTGTTACCTAAACGGCTTTACTGAAGCGATAGAAAAACTTAATGAGGCTAAACCTTTTTTAAAAATTTTTAATGACAAGATCTATAGTAATTATAAGGAATCTCTAAGAATTTTACGTAAAGTAAAATATAACTAATCCATAAAAAAAGCCGTTTCTGTAAAATATTATAAAAACAGCTATTCTTTATTTAAAGAGTGTGTTGGTTATTTTCCACCATCTAAGGAGTCTTGCCAGTCTTTTAGTTTTTGCCACTGTTCAGAAGCAGCCAATTTAGCCTCTTTTGGCCAAGTACCTGGCTTATGTATCTCGAAACGTTTACCTCCACTTTTTAATACTTCTTGGCACTTATCTAAAGAACAATCTGCTAATGCTGCCCAAGTAGTAACTTCGTGATTGTGAAATAATTCTTTAATTTTTGGGCCAATACCTTCTACTACAGTTAAATCGTTTTCTTTAATGTTCTTTCCAAAAATAGATTTTGCTAGAGTTTATCAAAAGTTACAATAGCAGTACCAACAGCTAAACTTGCTACCTCTGGTTCAGATATAGAAGAATTTCCTCCAGAAAATGTAGATTTTTTATTTACTTTACAGGCCTTTAAGTCTGCTTCTAATTTAGAAATTCTATTCTTGTAAACATCAACATTCGCTGTTGTGTTATTGTCATTTTTATTACTACCTAAAAGTCTAACTAATAAGTAACCTAAAATCCCACAAATAGCACCAACTAATAATGGTATCAACCAGCATGGTATGTTTAATAATAATAAAGTCATAATTATAAATTTTTAATTGTTAGTTTAATATTACTACTACTCTTCTGTTTTTTGCTTTACCTTCTTCGCTAGTGTTATCGGCAATTGGCTCGTCTGGCCCTTTAGAAGAACTGTTTATTTTACTAGAAGAAATGCCGTTACTTACTAAGTAATTTTTAGCAAATTCTGCTCTATCTAGACCTAATCTTATGTTGGTTTCTCGTTTTCCTGTATTATCTGAATGCCCTATAGGTTTTATTGAAGCACCTTCAGTTTTATCTAAATATCTAACCATATTTGCAACTTTTAGTCGTTGTAAATCATTAAGATTAATGGTTGCAGATGCTGTATCAAAATACAATATTAGAGGATTGAAAATAATTTCATCATGAAGTACTTTTAACTCATCTGTCTCACTAGTATCATTAACATCTCTTGTGTTTATAGAGTAGTTTAATGGTCCATAATATGTACTTGAAGCATCTGGAATTAAAGTATTATCTAATTTTCCAGTTGTATTTATCATTTTAGAAGAAATACCATGAGAAACAAAGTAGTTTTTAACTGCATTTGCTCTAGCTAGTCCAAGGTTAGGAAAAGCTGACGTATTATTTTCATTACTAGTATAGTG
>NZ_JASJHV010000081.1:0-15411 GCF_037625555.1 Lacinutrix sp. | reverse complement strand
TTCACATCTATTATTTTAATAGCTTTTGTAACAGCATTAAAACAGATAATGAAACAACGTAAAATCTCTGAAATTAAAACAGATTTTATAAATAATATGACGCATGAGTTTAAAACGCCAATAGCAACTATAAATTTAGCTTTAGATTCTATAACGAATCCTAAAATTATAGACGATAAAGAAAAAGTGCATCGTTATTTAAGAATAATACGTGAAGAAAACAAACGCATGCACGCACAAGTAGAAAACGTCTTAAGAATATCTAGTCTTGAAAAAAATGAGCTAAATATTAGTAAGGAAGGTATTAGTTTACACGACTTAATAGAGGATGCTATTTCTCACACAGAATTAATTGTTGAAGACAGACAAGGACACATAGAAACAGAATTAATGGCTACCAAATATTGTATTCTGGCTAACGAGACACATTTTACAAATGTATTAGTAAACATGTTAGATAATGCTGTAAAATATTCTCTAGATGCTCCCAAAATTACTGTAATAACAGAAAATATAGGAAACAGTATACTAGTAAAGATTAAAGATGAAGGTAGCGGAATGAGTAAAGCTGCTTCTAAACGTGTTTTTGAAAAATTTTATAGAGAACATAAAGGAAATATACATAACGTAAAAGGTCATGGCTTAGGCTTGGCCTATGTAAAAAGAATTGTAGAAGACCATAGTGGTCACATATCAGTAACAAGTGAAAAAGAAAAAGGAAGCATTTTCACAATTAAGCTTCCATTAATATTGTAATATTATGGACGAACAAGAAAAAAAAATATTATTAGTAGAAGATGATCCAAATTTTGGAACTGTTTTAAAAGATTATTTAATGATGAATGACTACGCAGTTGTCCACGCTAAAAATGGTATGGAAGGCTTCGAGAAGTTTAAAAAGGACGATTACGATCTTTGTATTTTAGATGTAATGATGCCTTATAAAGATGGTTTTACTCTTGCAAAAGAGATAAGAGAAAAAAATGCCGATGTGCCAATTATTTTCCTAACTGCAAAAGCAATGAAAGAAGACGTACTTAAAGGCTACAAAGTAGGAGCAGACGACTACCTTAATAAACCTTTTGATAGCGAAGTGCTTTTAATGAAAATTAAAGCAATAATAACTAGAAAGGCTACAGAAACTGTAGCAGACAGTAAGCAGTTTGAATTTAAAATTGGAAACTTTGATTTAAATTCTAAATTACGTTTCTTAACTTATAAAGGTGGTGAACAAGTAAAGTTGTCGCCAAAAGAAAATGAACTACTGCGTTTATTAGCTTTACATGAAAACGATTTAATGCCAAGAGAATTAGCATTAACTAAAATATGGAGAGACGATAATTACTTTACATCAAGAAGTATGGACGTATATATTGCTAAATTACGTAAATACCTAAAAGTTGACGATAAAGTAGAAATACTTAATATACACGGGGAAGGCTTTAGGTTAGTTGTAAATGCTTAACATCTAAAACGGAACCATAAAAAAGCCTAAATCTATAAGATTTAGGCTTTTTTTATTAAATCTTAAAAATAATATTAGAGTTTTAAGATCAATAATTATTCTGTTTTATCCTTTTTAAACTCTAATGATATAGCTTCGATTATAGTCTCCAACCTAGTATTATAATCAAACCACAAAGTCTTCTTATCGCGCTTAAACCATGTAATTTGGCGCTTAGCAAAACGTCTAGAATTTTTTTTCATTTCTTCAATAGCAAAATCTAGTGTCCATTCACCTTTAAAATAATTAAAGAGTTCTTTATAGCCAACTGTGTTTAGAGCATTAAGATCTTGTTGTTCAACTAAAGATTTTGCTTCTTCAAGTTGTCCGTGAGCCATCATAATATCTACACGTTTATTAATACGATTATAGATGGTTTCTCTTCCTGCAGTTAAACCAATAGTTATGGTTTTAAAATGACGCTTATTTTTATCTTTATTTAAAAATGAAGAATATGGTTTGCCGCTTCCAATACATATTTCTAAAGCACGTATAACACGTTGTGGATTATCTATTGCAATAGTATTGTAAGACTCTATATCTAATGACTTTAATTGTACTTGAAGTGATTCTAGACCGTTCTCTTTTAGTTCTAAATTCAAGCGTTCTCTTACGTTTTTATCTACTTCAGGAAAATAATCTAATCCTTTAGTAACCGCATCTACATATAAACCAGAGCCACCAACCATAATAATAACATTGTGCTTTTTAAATAGTTTATCTAAAGTTGCAATGGCATCTTTTTCGAAAGCACCAACATTATAAGTTTCTTCAATAGATTTATGGTGTATAAAATGATGTTTAGCTTGAGAAATTTCAAATGGAGTAGGAGCTGCTGTACCTATTTGCATTTCTTTGTAAAACTGTCTAGAATCTGCAGATAGTATTTCGGTATTAAAATATTTAGCAAGGTTAATGCTTAAACTTGTTTTACCTATTGCTGTAGGTCCAACAATAGAAATTAGGTGTTTACTATTATAACTCAAAGTGTAAGTTTAGCTTATGTGTAAGTTGTGACCGCAATTATAACAATATTCTGCCTCATCTTTATGTCTTGTAGCGAAGCAGTTTCTGCAAGATTGAGAATTAAGATGAATTTTTTCTGGCTCATCATTATTCTCTTTCTCTTCGTTGTTTACTTTTCTAGTATATTCTGCAGATACTATTCCTGTTGGTACAGCAATAATACCATAACCCATAATCATGATAATTGTAGCGATAAACTGACCTAGAGGAGTCTCTGGAGCAATATCACCAAAACCTACAGTGGTTAGTGTCACTATACACCAATAGACACTCTTTGGAATATTTGTAAAGCCGTGTGCTTCACCTTCTACTAGGTACATTAATGTTCCAAAAATAATTGAAGCTATTATTACTGCAAATAAAAATACAGAAATTTTAGCACGACTGGCTTTAATTGCGGCTGCTAGTTGGTTTGAAGCTCCTAAATATCTAGCTAATTTTAAAATTCTAAAAATTCTTAGTAATCGTAGTGCTCTTAATGCAACTAATGCTTGGCCACCAACAAAAAAGAAGGATAAATATATTGGTATTATAGATAAGAAATCTATAATACCGTAGAAACTGAAAATATATTTAGTAGGTTTTTTTACAGTTATTATTCTCGCAATGTATTCTATGGAGAATAAGATGGTTATAATCCACTCTCCAATATAAAGTGCATTATGGTAGTCCGCATCAATCCAGCTGACACTTTCAAGCATTACTAAAAGAATACTAGCTAGTATAAAAATAAGCAAAATAACATCAAACAATTTTCCAACAGGAGTATCTGCCTCATAAATAATCTCATAGAGCTTATCTTTCCAATGTTGTTTTTTTGTGTTACTCATATTTCAAAAATACTAAATTTTGTCGACCTATTTTTTCTTTAAAATAATTAGTGAATTCTTTTGTAAATCTACAATTGTGCTAAAATACTTTTTTAAGTAAGGATGATAATTCTGATTGTAAATTTTACTAGAGAATAATTGTTGTTATAATCTTCAATAAAAATTTGATCTTTATTTAATTTCTGGATATCTAAAGTTCCATTAGCATTTGTATTAGAAGTTGTGCCTCTTATTTTCATTATTTTTTCTTTACTATCACTATTTTTATATAAATAAATAGAAATATAGGCTTTATAAAAACCATCTCGATTAAAAATTTTGACTTTACGTCTTATTTCGGTTTTTAGTCTAAAATCGTCTGGATCTATGTAAGAGTTTCAATACTCGTAAATTACTAATGCGTTTGCAGTTGAATCTTTACTAAACGTTTTTATGGTTAATTCATCATTAGTTACATTATATCCTGATGCATTAAATTTAGCTTGTGAAAAAGCAATAATTATAAAAAGAATGCAGGAAAGTGTTAATGTGAATTTTTTCATTTAAATTTTAAAATTTTTAAGCGTTTATTTCTACGTAGATAGCTTTGTATTATATGTTGTGTGTGTCTATTATTTTCCATAGGAATAATAATAGATTTTAATATATCTATATTGTTAAGTTGGTGATTTAAATCGTAAAAACCATAACCAGCAAATACGCCATTCTCTATTAAAATAGCACTGTTTTCTCCAACTTCACGACCTCTATCTATAACAATCATATTTTGGTTTTTATAGCTGTATTTCTCTATAAAATCGTTAACTCTATTGTTATATAGTATTGTGTTTTCTTCGTTTACGCAAGCGCCTTCACATTCTTTTAATTCATATTTAAAGCAGCTATTAAGTGTTTTCTCTAATCCAGATAGCTTTAAACATAAAGAATGTGTTTCTACTGCACGATGCAAAAAGTCTTTTGCGCTTTGTCTATTACTAAAAGTAGTAATGTATTTTTTACGACCATCTGCAATATCTATGGTTAAATTAGTATAACCATTGGTATCTATAGAGCTATATAAAGCATGAGAAAACAATGTTTTTCTTAAGGCACGATTAAATATAGGTTTGTTTTGTTTAATCTCATGACTCTCTTTTAAAAGCGCAATAAGCTCGCTTCCAGTAGCATCGTAAGTTACTGTTGCCACTTGTATTTGAATTTTTTTAGATTTTCTATCTGTTCCAGTAAAATGCTGATTAATTCGTTTTTTTATATTCTTACTCTTTCCAATATATATAATTCTACCTTCCTTATTATATATATAATACACGCCTGTTATGGATGGCATAGTAGCAATAATTTCTATAAGTTTTGGTTCTAATTGTAATTTAGGTTCTTTTCTTAAAAATTTTTGAATAATAGTTTTTTCAACATCTTTACTCAATAAGAGTTTAAAAAGTTTAACTGTTGCTAGTGCATCACCAGAGGCTCTATGTCTATCTTTAACAGGGATTCCTAAAGAGCGAACAAGTTTACCTAGACTATAAGACGGTAAATCTGGAATAAGTGTTTTAGCTAATTCTACTGTACAAAGCGTTTCACTATCAAAATCAAATCCTAAACGTTTAAATTCTGTAGTTAATATTCTATTGTCAAACTTTGCATTATGTGCAACAAGTGTGCAGCCTTGCGTAATTTCTACAATACGTTTAGCAATTTCATAAAACTTAGGTGCATTTTTTAACATATTACTGTTAATACCTGTAAGATTTACTACAAAAGGTTGGATGTCTCTTTCAGGATTAACTAGGCTTATAAACTGGTCTACAACTTCGTGTCCATTAAATTTATAAATGGCAATCTCTGTTATTCCTTCCTCATTATACTTACCACCAGTGGTTTCTATGTCTAATATTGCGTAAATGTTGTGTGTTTTTTATTAGTTGTTGTAATTTCTGCTGCCAAAGATACTACTTCCAACACGAACCATTGTGCTACCACACGCAATTGCTAATTGGTAATCACCACTCATTCCCATAGAAATAGTTTCTAGTTTACAGTTTTCTTTTTCTATTACTTTTAAATCTTTAAAAGTAGTTTCTAAAAGCTTGAATTCTTTTTCAATTTGATTTGTATTATCAGTATATGATGCCATTCCCATAGCACCAATAATTTTTATATTTTTTAATTCTGAAAAATCCTGAGATTGTAATATGTCTTGAGCTTCTTTAGAAGACATTCCGAATTTAGAATCTTCCTCTGCAATTTTAATTTGAAGCAAACAGTCTATAATTCTGTTATGTTTTAACGCTTGTTTATTTATCTCTTTTAATAGTTTAAAACTTTCCACACCATGAATTAAACTCACAAACTCAGCCATGTATTTAACCTTGTTGCTTTGAACATGCCCAATCATATGCCACTCAATATCTTTTGGCATTTCTTCATGCTTTTCTGCCATTTCTTGGATTTTGTTTTCTCCAAAAATGCGTTGTCCAACATTGTAGGCTTTCATTAAATCACTAATAGGTTTTGTTTTTGAAACTGCTACTAGTGTAATGTTTTTAGGAAGTGATTGTTTTATGGTATTAAGGTTTTTTTGTATGCTCATATTGCTTTTTGTAGTTTAGTTACTAGTTGTTTCAAATAAACAGCTAAACAAATAATAAATTAACATTTATTAGAATTCATAAATAGTTACACCACTTCTTAGTTTAGGCTCAATATAAGTGCTTTTTGGTGGCATTTTAAGTCCATCGTCTGCAATATGCTTCATTTGTTCTATTGTAGCAGGAACCATACCAAAACCAACTTTAAACTCACCACTGTCAATCTTACTCTTAAGATTTATTATATCTTTTTTTCCACTTAAATAATCGATACGTTTATCGCTTCGTAAATCTATAATTCCTAAAATAGGTTTTAAAATAGTTTGGTAGAGTAGTTGTGCATCTAATGCTTCTAAAGACGAAGTGAATTTGTAATTCGTTTTACGTAAATACAAAGAGTAAAACTCACCATCTAAATACATACTAAAATGATGTGCTTTAGATGGTTTATAAGGCATAATACCTCTGTTTTCTATTCTGAATAAAGTGTCTAATTCATTTAAAAATTCCTCTTTTGTTAATCCGTTTATGTCTTTTACTAGTCTATTAAATTCGTGAATACGTAACTCAGACTCTGGGATTAAAAAACTCATAAAATAATTATAAGTTTCGTCGCCTTTATGCTTTTTATTTTCAGCTTTTAAAGCGTTACAAAGTAATAGGGAAGAAGACGATCTATGGTGACCATCTGCTATATAAATTGTTTCCATTTTTGCAAAAGTATCAATAATAGTTTTTATATGTGTTTCGCTTTCTATTTGCCATAAATAATGAGTATCGCGATAGGTAGTAGTGAATTCAAATTCAGCTCTTTCTTGTTGTATTTCCGCTAAAATATTCGAAATTGAGTTATTATCTGGGTAGGTTAGAAGTACAGGTTCTGCATTAAATCCTACAGTTTTTAAATAGTCTTTAAAAACCGATTCTCTACTCGCTATTGTATCTTCGTGCTTTTTTATAATATCATTCTGATAATCTTCAACATTAGCAGCTGCAACAATACCATTAAAAGTTTGATTGTCCCGATCTACAATTTTATAAATGTAAAAAGAGGATTTTTTATCTTTAACAAAAACACCATCTTCTTTAAATTCTAAATATCTGTTTTTAACGAGTTGATAGCGAGCTTCTCCAGAAATTTCTTTAGCATATTTATAACAAGGATTTACAATATGTAAAAAAGAAAACGGATTGTAATCTAGTCGTGCTTCTCGTTCTGCTTGTGTATAACTTTGGTAAGATCGAGAGGCTACAAGACTCACTTTGTCTCGTGTTGGTTTTACTGCTTGAAACGGAATTATTTTTGCCATGTTATTTAGTTTGCAGTCGCAGTCTCAGTAAACAGTTGAGGACGTTTGCTACTGCGACTGAAAACTTTGACTATAATTTTTATTTTAAAAATTGCTTCGCTACATTCTCAGCCTTTCTACTTTCTGAATAATCGTAAAAACCTTCACCAGATTTAACTCCTAATTTTCCTGCACGTACCATATTTACTAATAGAGGACAAGGCGCATATTTAGGGTTTTTAAAGCCATCGTACATGACGTTTAATATAGACAAGCAGACATCTAAACCAATAAAATCTGCTAATTGTAATGGTCCCATTGGGTGTGCCATACCTAATTTCATAACTGTATCAATCTCTTCAACTCCTGCAACACCATTATAGAGTGTTTCTATAGATTCGTTAAGCATTGGCATTAAAATTCTATTGGCTACAAATCCAGGATAATCGTTAACTTCTGTAGGTATTTTGCCTAAGGTTTTAGATAATTCCATGATTGTATTAGTTACTTCGTCGCTTGTGTTATAACCACGAATAATTTCAACCAATTTCATAATAGGAACTGGATTCATAAAATGCATTCCTATTACCATTTCTGGTCTAGATGTTACTGCTCCAATTTGAGTAATTGATATAGAGGAGGTGTTTGTAGCCAAAATAGTATCTGCTGGGCAAGCTTCGTCTAACTGCTTGAAAATTTTTAGTTTTAAATCGATGTTCTCTGTAGCTGCTTCTACTACTAAATTAGCATCTTTTACTCCTACATTAACATTAGTGTATGTTGTAATGTTTCCTAATGTCTCAGCTTTTTCTACTTCTGTAATTCTTTCCTTAGCAACCATTCTATCTAAATTTTTAGAGATAGTTGCTAATCCTTTTTTTAGTGAGTCTTCACTAATATCTATTAATTGTACTTTAAAGCCTGATTGTGCAAAGGTATGAGCAATACCATTTCCCATTGTTCCTGCTCCAATTACTGCTACGTTTTTCATTTTTTATTGTATTTTATTGCGAGATTTTTAAGTCTTTGCAATCTGTTTGTATTTAAAATTTAAAGTAAATTATGTTATAAAAGCACTTCGTTTAAGCTCGGTATAACATAAAATTAAGTATGCTAACTGAAGACTGCTAACTATTTTCTAAAACTGATCTATAATCATAGTCGCTACACGCAGTGCTTCTGTACCATCGTGTAATGTTACTATTGGTTTTGTGTTGTTGTTTATAACATCTGCAAAGCTTTCTAGTTCATCTAAAATAGCATTATTACTTGGCACCTCTGGATTATCGAAATAAATTTGTTTTTTTATGCCTTCTGCATTTTGAAGAATCATGTCAAAATCTCCAGGCGTTTCTGGAGCATCTTTCATTTTTACAACTTCACACTTCTTCTCTAAAAAATCTACAGAAATGTAGGCATCCTTTTGGAAGAATCTTGTTTTACGCATATTTTTTAATGAAATACGACTAGCCGTTAAATTGGCAACACAACCGTTTATAAATTCTATACGTGCATTTGCAATATCTGGTGTATCACTAATTACAGATACACCACTTGCAGAAACACTTTTTACTTTAGACTGTACAACGCTTAAAATTACATCTATATCATGAATCATTAAATCTAATACCACAGGAACATCTGTTCCTCTAGGATTAAACTCTGCTAGTCTATGGGCTTCAATAAACATTGGGCTGTCTAGTTGGTGTTTAATAGCAATAAAAGCAGGATTAAAACGTTCTACGTGGCCAACTTGAGCTTTTACACCACTTTCTGCTACCAAAGTTCTTAACGTTTCGGCCTCCTCAACAGTGTTAGTAATGGGCTTTTCTATAAAAATATGCTTGCCTTTAGCAATGGCTTGTCTTGCACAATCGTAGTGAGAAAGCGTAGGTGTTACAATATCTACAACATCTACAGCATCTATTAAAGCTTCAAAAGAATTAAAGTATTTATAACCAAATTCTGCTTCTACTTTTTTACCGTTGTCTTCATTAGAATCGTAAAAACCAACAAGGTTATATTTATTAGACTGATTAAGTAATCTTAAATGAATTTTCCCTAGGTGTCCAGCACCTAAAACTCCAGCGTTTAGCATTCTTTATACGTTTTTAACAAAAATAGTTTTTTTACTTACAAATTTCATAGAAATAGCTAACTTTTTAGACCAAATTAACAATAAAATTAAAATTGACTTTTTGCTTTTAAAACGAAGTTTGTTTCATTAATTTTAGCATTCTAAACCATTCATGATTTTGCAAGATACTTTTAAACACAAAGGCTTAAGACAACAATTAGTTACGGTACTAAAAAACAAAGGGATTACAAATACTACTGTTTTAAATGCTATAGGTTCTATACCAAGACATTTGTTTATGGATTCTGGCTTTTTAGATCATGCGTATCAAGATAAAGCGTTTCCTATTGCTGCAGACCAAACCATTTCGCAACCGTTTACTGTTGCTTTTCAAACGGAATTAATGCAAATTAAAGCAGGAGATAAAGTACTTGAAATAGGTACAGGAAGTGGCTATCAAACTGCTGTTTTATGTCTTTTAGGAGCTAAAGTTTTTACTATAGAAAGACAACAAGAACTCTTTAAGACAACAAGTAAGTTTTTACCAAAACTAGGCTATAGAGCGAAGAAATTTATCTTTGGCGATGGTTATAAAGGTTTGGAGGAAGAAGCACCATTTAAAAGTATAATTGTTACTGCTGGAGCGCCATTTGTACCAAAACCTCTATTAGCACAGTTGGAAATTGGTGGTCGTTTAGTAATTCCTGTTGGAGATAATGTACAAATCATGACGCTTTTTGTTAGAAAAGGAGCAAAGGAGTTTGATAAAACCGAGTTTGGCGAGTTTAGGTTTGTACCACTTTTGGAAGACAAGAATTAGTAGATAAATAATATATGTTCAGTTTTTTTAAAAAAAAATATTATGAAATTTTTTTTAATACTATTTCTATTTATTTCTCAGTTTGGTTTTTCTCAAAATTATACTGAATACCATACAGGAAGTACCATAGATATGGTTGTCACTCCAAATTCTGGTGTTTGTTTAATGGGAGGAGTAAGCGAAAGCGACTGTACATCTTATAGTTTGTATCGTTTGTTTGGTCGATACTATCTATACGATATTCCTCAACTAAACTTACGTATTCACAACTACCACCTTCACTTTTTTTAGAGTTGTTACAACCAAACAGAAGAATTGTGATTCCAGTGATTATTAAATAGATATAAATTCTTAAATACTTCATTGTATTAATGTAAATTAAGTATGCGGTTAATATTTTATATCAACTCGAAACGAAGTTAGTTGAAAAGTTTGACAAAGTCAAGTTTCTACTTTTACATGAAGGTATTATAAACTTATCCCAAAAAGCACTGCATCATTAATAAACTCACTTTGGTAAGAGCGCACATAATCTACACGTAGAAATCTAAATTTACCAAAACCTATATTATCAACACCAACAGAAAACTCGCTATACGGTTTATTATCTTGTGTAATAGCAGCATTTACACCTAGTATAAGATTAAAATTTAGCTTATTTAATAATGGAATTTTATTTAATATGTAGCCATTAAAACGGTGTTCGGCATGAAATTCTGCGTAGCTATTATTTGTACTTAATCCGTAATAAGGTAAATTTTTAAACGCGTTTAAGTAAGAACCATCTAGCTTTACATTGGTTTGGTTACCATTAAAATGGTGGTAATCCATAAAAGCAATATTATCTGCGTTAGAGAAGATACCACCAAGTACATTATATTCGAGTTCGCCTTTGTTGCCAAGTTTAACACGTTGTCTTAACCTTGCCTTAAATTGCTCGAAATTATAATTAGAATTTGTTGCTGCAAAACCTTTTTCGTAACCAACGTTCAATGTTGGGAAATTGCTATTAGGAACATTGTATTTTCCGTCAGGATAACTTAAGTAATCTTGCGCAAAATTAATGGTTGCATTTACATTTAACCTAGCAATATTATGTGTATTAAAAGGTGTTGAGGTGAAGTCTGTTTCGTCTAAAGGATTGTTGCTAGTATAAGTATCTCCATCTTCATTTCTTAAAACATAATCTGTGTTATTAAACAGTACTTTTCTACGTTCGAAACCTAGTGTTGAATTTAATCTAAAGCCATTAAAAAGCTCTTGGTAATATTGACCTTGCACAAAACTTCTATCGTAGAGTTTCATGTAATTCTCTTCAAATAGTAAAGTGCTTACTAAATTCTCTGTATTTGAAATTGGGTTAGCGCTATTAAATTGTTCTGTTTTAATTCCTCCAGAAAGCGATATAAAACGATTGTTTATTGGGTTAAATCTAAAACGCGCTGCAACTGTTCCACGCAAGCGATCGTCTGCTTCGCCGTAGTTTAAGTTTCCAGAAATATTAAAATAACGTTTGTATTCGTTTATTTCTTTTGTGTAGCGCATGCCAACACTTCCATTCCAACCTTGTATTGTATTAAAAGTAATTTTCTCTAGTGGAGAACTAATACTAAAACGATAATTTTTATGAGAATTCTGGTAGCTGTAACCTCCTAAGATATCACCAAATTTAAATTTGTTGTTTTTTGTGTCTATAGAATCTAAATATGGTTTAGATTTTCTAATCAATTGCAAGCTGTCTTTTTTTACATAATCCGAAGATTCTTCTAGAGTTAAAGGCACTGGACGTTTTGCATCCCAAAAAAGTGAATCTTTTTTGTTGGAATTTTCTTCAAATGAAAGAATTTCTCTTGAAAAGTTTTTAGCATTAAATTCTGGTGTAAAATCGTAATCACTATATACAGCAGTAAAACGTCCTTCACCATTAAAGCCAAAAAAACCATATTTAAAATCGATTGTTTGTGTAATTAACGCCCAAATATTATCGGTTTCAGAATACGAGAAGCTTTGTTTTAAAGTTAGTACATCTATTGGTAGAATACCTGTGCGTTTACCAGAGATACTAACATCTATGGCGTAAATTAACCATTGGTCTTCCACAATATAAATGTAACCTGAAAACGCAGCATCGTTATCGCGTTTTGGTGTAATAAGTATTTTATTGATGAGGTTATTATTATCATCATAAAAAACACCTTCTAACTTGTATTTGTAATAATTAAATGCATAATCGGCAATTGGTGAGATTGCAGTATTACCAAGATCGAATGTGTTATTGTAAAAGTTGTAATTTACATCTGTAGCGTTATTAAAGCTAAAACCATTAGTATCACCACTTACTTTAGAGGCTAATATTCTTTCTTTTAAGCGTCTGGGTTTTTTGTATTCTATTTTAGAAATAGTTTCAGAAAGATAAATAATTCCAGTTCTTGTTGAATCTGTTAAAGCACCATCAAGATCACCAACGTCTTGACCAAATATTTTTTCTGGAGCATCTACAATTTTAATAAGTCCGCGAGAGTAGAAATCTGCTTTGAATTCACTCATTTTTTCTAAGACATTTTTTCGCTTTGCAATAGTATTTCTAATAATTTGATTTGCCGGATTTTCTTCAGAATTAATTACCACTTCGCTTAAAGAGATGTTTTCTTCTAAAAGTGTAGCATCCAGAACAAAAGGAAAAGTGGTTACTGAAACCGTCTTTTTGAGTGTTTTAAAGCCTAAAAACTGAAACACAATAGTATATTCTCCGGTTTTTTCTAAATCTAATGTGTAATTACCTTCTTCGTTTGTTGTTGTGCCTGTGTAGGTGTTATTAACGTAAACGCTTACAAATGGTAGTGTTTTTCCAGTTTTTGAAGTTACATTACCTGTAATTTGACTATAAGTGAAATTTGCTAAAAGAAAAGAAAGACAGAGTAGTAGATATTTGTTCATAGCTTAGTGTTTGGTTTTAATATTATAGACGCCATTTTTTGTAAAATGGTTGCCTTAAGATCAATCAAACATAAAAAAAATAAACAATTATTATTTTAGATTTAACGCAACTTTAATTAATTATTAGCTTTTTAACGCTTTTGTGGTTCTTAGTTTTTATGGTAACTAGATATAATCCTTTAGATAGATTATTTAATGAAACTGTAGATTTTTTTTGAGTTAATTCTTTTGCTAATACTTGCTGGCCTAATAAATTATGAATCTTAATTGTTGCTTTATTATTAATACCACTTAAGTTAATGTTTACCTGATCTTTTGTTGGGTTAGGATACATTATAAAATTTGAAATATTATTAGTTTTAACACTAAGCGTATTGTCTAAAGCTAACATTGCTGCTTCCATATTAGGTAATGGCCCAATATTAACTCCAGTACTTTGCGCTGTTACTGTATTTATAATTAATGTTCTTAATTCTTGAGAGGTTAAATAATTTCCCGTTTGGGCAAAATAATAAGATTGTAATACTGCAGTAAAACCACCAACTAGAGCAGTTGCAGAACTAGTACCATTAAAACAATAGTTGTAGGTCTGGTTTAAATCATTACCAAAAACTATAGTGTTATTGCAGCTATTTCCTGTAGTTGTTACATTTTGTCCCCAAGAATGCACATTTACACGAGAACCATGTGTTGTATAGAATAAAGGAGAGTGTGTTGTGTTTGCACTTCCTGCTCCAACTAT
This sequence comes from Lacinutrix sp., assembly GCF_037625555.1. Lineage (GTDB taxonomy): Bacteria > Bacteroidota > Bacteroidia > Flavobacteriales > Flavobacteriaceae > Lacinutrix. The sequence goes on along the minus strand of NZ_JASJHV010000081.1, from coordinate 1,598 downwards.
AATTGCATCACTGTCTCCTCTTGCATTGTAGCTATTGTAAAACGTTGCATCTAAATTTTCGCTACCATTTCCAGCAGCTGCAATAATTATAATTCCAGCATCTGTAGCGCTTTTAGTTAAATCCCAAATTGCTTGCTCGTATTCTGCTAAAACAAAATTTCCGTTTTGTCCAAATGTTTGCATTTCGAATATTATAATATCGCCAGCTAAAGCGTTATTAATTGCATTAGAAGTGGCTAAAACTCTATTATACCCATATTCTTCGGTCCATTCTGTATAAAGAATATACTCGTTTGCACCATGAGCTATAATCGCTTACTCAATAAGTGCCTTTGTTTGCAAAAACAATTCCTGCAACACTTGTTCCGTGTTCTGTATATGCTAATGTAGCAGCAGAGTTAATTGTTGTGTTTGGTGAAAGAGAGGCATTGGTATGGTCTAAGTCTTCATGATTTGTGTTAATACCATACTCAACTGCTTTTATATTAATACCAGCACCATTTATGCCATTATTCCATGCATATCTAATATTCATTCCAGGATTAGTTTCAATATAACCTTGACTACTCTCTAAATTTGTAGTAATAGGTGCTATATCGTGCGGAGGCTTAATAGGTGTAATGTTAGCTTGGTAAGCATAAACTAGGTTTGGTATTTTTTTTAAACCCTCTAAAAGATCTTTTGATTCAACATTATTTAAAACAGCTTCTATTCTAAAAATGTTTTTTAAAGTATGGTTGTTTTTTGATTTCTTAGATAATACTTCTATTTGTTTTTTAGAGAAACTATAGGTATTGTAGATTTCAAAATGATAACGATTGTTAAGGTTGTTAATAGCCTCTATGTTTAGTATGCTTTTAGGAGAATCAAACTCTAAGTTTGGACTTAATTTTATATAAAATCTATTTAAGACTTCATTAGTTTGAGAAAAAGAATAAAGAGATACTGTAAAGAAAAGTAAAGCTAGAATGTGTTTTTTACAGAAAAGCATATCATTTTTAATTAAAGTCTTTTTTAATACGTGCTAAGTTACGCTTATTATCACGGTCTTTAATTGTTTCACGTTTATCGAAAAGCTTTTTACCTTTTGCTAATGCAATAACAAGTTTAGCATAACCATTTTCGTTTATAAATAAACGTAATGGTATAATTGTTAAACCAGAATTATTGACTTCTTTTTCAAGTTTTTTTAATTCTTTTCTGTTTAATAATAATTTACGTTGAGCTTTAGGCGCATGATTGTAATAATTACCATAAACATATTCTTGAATAGTCATGTTAATAACAAACAACTCATTTTGTAGGTTAAACTCACAGAAACTTTCGGTTATAGAAGCTTTTCCATCTCTAATAGATTTTATCTCTGTTCCAGTTAAAACAATTCCAGCAGTATATTTATCTAATATTTCGTATTGAAATTTAGCTCTTTTATTAAGTATGTTAATGTTTTTTTGCATCTATTGGCAAAGCTAAAAAAATAGAATTAATCTAGCATTTTAAGTTCATGTTTTATTTTACCATTTGGAATGGTTATTATATACATATGATTGTAGATGCTTTCATCTATTTCATTGTAAACTTCTTTATTAATGATACTG
>NZ_JASJHV010000080.1:0-5323 GCF_037625555.1 Lacinutrix sp. | reverse complement strand
CAACGCAACTTGAGAAAATTGATATGCTTGATTTTGCTGATCTCGTAGCAATAAACAAGTTTGATAAACGTGGTTCTTTAGATGCTTTACGTGATGTAAAAAAACAATACATGCGTAACAATCATCTTTGGGATGTGCACCAAGACGATTTACCTGTTTTTGGAACAATTGCATCTCAATTTAACGATCCAGGAATGAATACGCTTTATAAAGCGATTATGGATAAGTTGGTTGAGAAAACAGATAGCGATTTAAAATCTACTTTCGAAATCTCAGCAGAAATGAGCGAGAAGATTTTTGTAATTCCACCAAGTAGAACACGTTATTTATCTGAAATTGCTGAAAGTAATCGTGCTTACGATAAAACTGCTTTAACACAAGTAGAAGTAGCTCAAAAATTATTTGGAATTTTTAAAACATTAGAATCTGTTTTAGATGCCATTCCAGAACTTGATAAAGCTGGATTAGCTTCAGAATCTATAAACACTACTGAAGAAAATAAAGATTTTGTAAGATTATTAGTTTCAGAATTCGACCGCGTAAAATTAAACTTAGATCCTTACAATTGGGAAGTAATAACAGGTTGGGCAGAGAAAGTAGATAAATATAAAAATCCAATCTATACTTTTAAAGTAAGAGATAAAGAAATAAAAATAGAAACACATACAAAATCATTATCGCAATCTGATATTCCAAAGGTGGCTTTACCTAAATATCAAGCTTGGGGAGATATTTTAAGATGGTGTTTACAAGAAAATGTACCAGGAGAATTCCCATACACTTCAGGATTATATCCTTTTAAACGTACAGGAGAAGATCCAGCAAGAATGTTTGCAGGAGAAGGTGGTCCAGAACGTACAAACAGGCGTTTTCATTATGTAAGTGCAGGATTACCAGCAAAACGTTTATCTACCGCTTTCGATAGTGTAACGCTTTATGGTAACAATCCAGATTTACGTCCAGATATTTATGGTAAAATAGGAAATGCAGGTGTTTCAATCTGTTGTTTGGATGATGCTAAAAAACTATATTCTGGTTTCGATTTAGCAAGTGCAATGACTTCTGTAAGCATGACTATTAACGGTCCAGCATCAATGTTGTTAGGCTTTTTTATGAATGCTGCCATAGACCAACAATGTGAGTTGTACATCAAAGAAAATAATCTAGAAAAAGAAGTTGAAGCTAAAATAGCTAAACTTTATAAAGACAAAGAGCGACCAAGTTACAATGGCGATTTACCAGAAGGAAACAATGGTTTAGGTTTAATGCTTTTAGGTGTTACTGGAGATCAAGTATTACCAGCAGACGTTTACGCAGAGATTAAGAAGAACACCATTGCTCAAGTGCGTGGAACGGTTCAAGCGGATATTTTAAAGGAAGATCAAGCACAGAATACGTGTATTTTCTCAACGGAATTTGCGTTACGTTTAATGGGTGACGTTCAAGAATATTTTATAGATAATAACGTGCGTAATTTCTATTCGGTATCCATTTCTGGATACCATATTGCAGAAGCAGGCGCAAACCCAATTACGCAATTGGCATTAACATTATCTAACGGATTTACTTACGTAGAATATTACCTAAGTCGTGGTATGGATATTAATAAGTTTGGACCAAACTTATCGTTCTTTTTCTCTAATGGTATCGATCCAGAATATTCTGTTATTGGTCGTGTAGCACGTAAAATTTGGTCTAAGGCTTTAAAACATAAATATGGTGCAAATTCCAGAGCGCAAATGCTTAAATACCATATACAAACGTCTGGTAGAAGTTTACATGCACAGGAAATTGACTTTAACGATATTCGTACAACATTGCAAGCATTGTATGCGATTTACGATAACTGTAACTCGTTACATACAAATGCATATGATGAAGCGATTACAACACCTACAGAAGAATCTGTACGTCGTGCAATGGCAATACAGTTAATTATAAACAAAGAATTAGGATTGGCTAAAAACGAAAACCCAATTCAAGGTTCTTTTATTATTGAAGAATTAACCGATTTAGTAGAAGATGCTGTATTAACAGAGTTTGATCGCATTACAGAGAGAGGTGGTGTTTTAGGCGCTATGGAAACCATGTACCAACGTTCTAAAATTCAAGAAGAAAGCTTGTATTACGAAACCTTAAAACATAATGGTGAATTTCCAATTATAGGTGTAAATACATTTTTGAGTTCTAAAGGTTCACCAACGGTTATACCAAAAGAAGTTATTAGAGCAACTGAAGAAGAAAAGCAATTCCAAATTAAAACGTTAGAGAATCTTCATAAAGCTAATGATACTAAAGCGATGTTAAAACAACTTCAGCAAAAAGCAATTAATAACGAAAATATTTTTGATGCTTTAATGGAGGTTTGTAAAGTGTGTTCTCTTGGAGAAATTACTGCTTCTTTATTTGAAGTAGGAGGACAGTATAGACGAAATATGTAAGTAAAGAATCGCTTACATTAAATGTATTATTCGATAAAAAAGAAATATACTTAAAAGTGAAATACATTCAATAAATATAAAAAGCGTTTCGTAGAGAAACGCTTTTTTTACTCCAAATAAAAAATAATATGTCTATAAAACACACTTTTAAAGCAACGGTAAATTGGACAGTAAATCAAGGTGAAAGCACTTTTAATCCTAGAACCTTTAGCCGCAACCATAAGGTTACAATAGCAAATAAAAGTGCTGCTCTACAAATGTCAGCCGCTAAGGCATTTAGAGGTGAGGATTCGTTATATAATCCTGAAGATTTGTTGTTGTCTGCTTTAACATCTTGCCACATGATGTCTTATTTGTATGTTTGCGCACAACATAAAATAGAAGTGTTAAGTTATGTGGATAATGCAGAAGGTGATTTAGAGGTTAAATCATCTGGAAGCGGAAGTTTTAAAACCGTTAGGCTAAAACCAGTTGTAACCATAAAGAATAGTAACCAAAAAGAGCTAGCACTAAGACTACATAATAAGGCTAACGCACTTTGTTTTATAGCTAATTCTTGTAATTTTCCAATATCTCATAATGCAACAATTGAAATTGAATAACTAGTTTTTAATGATTTGTCAGCAGATTTGTTGTAATCTTATAAGGCAAATTTGAATCCAAGTTTAAATCCATCATTCAATCCAAACAACTAAATTTTTAATTTTAATATGAGAAAAACGATTATACTATTTGTTTTGTTTGTTAGCACTCTAAGTTGTACGCAAGGCAAGCAGCCGCTTTTAGGAGACACAGATTATCAAAAAGAGCAAAACGCTAAATTTAAAGACGCTTTAAAATCTCCTTTAACTGAAAAAGATAGAAAAACATTTAGAGCTTTAGATTTTTTTAAATTTGATTCTGCATATTTAGTAACTGCTAATTTTAAAAGGGTTTTAAATGAAACGCCTTTTGAGATGCCTACAACAACAGACCGTAAACCTATGTATGTAAAATATGGTGAATTGTCTTTTGTTTTAAATAATAAAGAATGTAAACTTAACATTTATCAAAATATTGAATTAGTAAAACGCGAAGGCTATGAAAACCATTTGTTTTTACCTTTTATTGATGAAACTAATGGAGAAGAGAGTTATGGAGGTGGTCGTTATATAGACACAAGCAGACCAGAAGGTGATACTATGGTTTTAAATTTTAATGAAGCTTACAATCCATATTGTGCATACAGTCCTAGATATTCTTGTCCAGTAGTACCTTTAGAAAATTCTTTAGATGTAAGAGTTGAAGCAGGAGTGAAAGCTTATGATAAGCATTAAAAACTTTTAGCTAAAAACATACCACCAAACACAGCCAGAAAACCAACTACAAAACTTGCAATAGTATACATAGCGAAACTTGTAAAATCACCAGCCTTTAAGAATACATGATTTTCATAAGCAAATGTAGAAAAAGTTGTAAAACCACCACAAAAACCTGTTGCTAAAAGTAATGTATGATTTTGACTAAGCGTATTGTTTTTAAGTGCTAAACCTAATATAATACCAATAAGTAAACTCCCTAAAATATTGGCAGCAAAAGTACCATATGGTATTCCGTTTTCAGTGTTATTTAGAAATTTACCTAATAAATAGCGAAGCACACTACCTAAACCACCGCCAATAAATACTAGGAGAATATTTTTCATGTTTATTTAACTGCTATATAAATTTCTGTTTTTAAGTCAGCAGGATTTGGTGTATTTTTAGGTGAATTAAGGTAAGACTCTATATGAGAGCCATTTTCGTCTTGTTCTAATCCAATATCTATTATTGCTTTCATTGCTTTATCCCAAGCTTCTTTAAGATTGTTGTAATCACCATTAAGTGTAGTTTTTACAGCCTTAAAAGGCTCTAGTTGACCTGTTAAAATATTTCCTCTAGTAGTTATTACACGAGCAGTATTTGGTACAGAATAAGAAAACATAATAGCATTATTAGTTTCGTCCCATTTGTGATATAAAATAAATGGAGCACCAGCTAATGTAATATTGTTTTTTTTGGCATAGTTAATCACTTCAAGAAGCATAGATGCCATTTTAGTTTTAAAGCCATCAAAAGTAGTAGCAGCAGTTTTGTAAATATAAAATCCACCACTATGCTGTGTGGTTTCTTTATCGATTACAATACTATATTTTTTCATATCAGAAATAACAATACTATCTAATTTTTCTAAGCTACGTTCGTAATCAGGCCCTATTTGTTTATCCATTCCTCCCATAAAGGCATTGTAGGCTTTAAAATCAAACGGTAAATTCTCTCCAGAAATATTCCAAGTTACATCTGTAGAGCCATCACTGTTTGGTTTAAATTTCCATGACATATTAGATTTTGGATACTCTCCAATTTGCATGATTTGACTAATAGATTTATTAGTATTTGTTTCTACAGTATGCATTGTACCAAGACCATTTTTATCTTCCCAAGAATAGCTCGCACCTTCACCTTTAGTTAATTCGGGTAATGTAATTTTCATTTCTGGATCTTTTTCCACCCAAGATGACCATGTAGACCAGTTTTTATAATCATTAACATTTTTATAAATTACAGCTGCTGGAGCATTTATTGAACGTGTTCTTGTAACAGAAAAGCTATTTGGTTGTACAGCTACGTAAATTGCTAATGCGATAATTGCAATTAAAACTAGAAAGAAAATATATTTTAAAGCTTTCATAAGTAAAGATTCAAGTTGGAGCTATTCAAATTTACAAAATTTAAACAATAACAAGTTTTTACAAGCAGATTAAAAAACTACTTAAAAATAAATTTTATAGCTGCTATAAGTCCAATAAAAGTGATAAACGCAACCAAAACCCAAATAGAACCTTTATAGTGCTGTTTATGCAA
>NZ_JASJHV010000079.1:0-37353 GCF_037625555.1 Lacinutrix sp. | reverse complement strand
ATTAGTTGAAGTAGAAGTAATTTCTCCAAAATTTTGGGTATTACCACTGTCTTCCTCACAGATTGAAAAATATAATTTCATTAAGGAAAAAAGAAGTCAAGGGTTCAACTATCTTCAAATTAGTGATATGATGAATGAATCTCATTTCAAACCTCAACGAACTTTGAAATTCACTCCACAACAAGTTTGGGGATTAGAATTTAAGATGGAAAATCGTATTAAAAGATTAGATAAAATTGAGAAACCGAAGGTTGTTTCAATTGGTTTGATAAATGAGGTCTGAAAATTTGATACTTATACAAAGTAGGAATGTTTTTATGTAACTTTATAAAATGGAAAAAGGATTTTTAATTTTAATCATAACTTTTATTATTGTAGGAATTATACATTTTATCTCTATGAGAACAATGAAATTGTCCGAGACAAAAAAAACACATTACAGAAAGTTGTTTTGGTATTTCTATGGAATTATTTTCATGTTGAGTGGAGGGGTAAACCTGATTGAAAAAGGAGAGTTTCGTTGGATTTTTTCAATTCAATTTATTATTGGGTTTGTTACAGTAGTTTTAAATTTTATTGGAAAATTAGAAACTAAGACCCCTTAGTATAGACTCTCATCAAATTATTTTAAACTTTCAACCCACAGATTTGTCATTACTGATTACTGTAGAGTAATTATTATTAATTCTAAATAACAGTTTCATTTTATTATATATATATAAAACACTACCCTTTTTTTTTAACTTTTACTTTAAAAACGTATATTGGCTTATATTAAATTAATAAAAACTAAAAAATGAGAACAATCTTATCAATTGTATTATTGTTTTTTTGTGCAGTAACTTTTGCACAAACAACAATAACTGGTACTGTTATGGACAATAACGGTATGCCAATTCCTGGCGCTAACCTTATAGTTACAGGAACATCTTCTGGAAACGTAAGTGATTTCGACGGAAATTTTACATTATCAACAGATAGTAACCCACCTTTTTCTGTTCAAGCCAGTATTGTTGGTTTTTCTACAGAAACAATGGAAGTTACAACAAAAAACCAAACACTAAGTTTCGTTTTAGCAGAAGGAAGTATTCTTGATGAAGTTGTAATTTCTGCTTCAAGAACTCCAGAACGTATTTTTGAATCTCCAGTTACTGTAGAGCGTTTTGGTCTTAAAGAAATTAAAAATACTGCTTCTGCAGATTTTTATGGAGGATTAGAAAACTTAAAAGGTGTAGATGTTAACACAAACAGTTTAACATTTAAATCTGTAAACACTCGTGGTTTTGCAACTTTTGCAAACACACGTTTTATGCAATTAGTGGATGGAATGGACAACTCTACTCCAGCTTTAAATTTTCCAATTGGAAATTTAGTTGGTATGGTAGAAACAGATGTACAAAGTGTAGAATTACTACCAGGAGCATCTTCTGCATTATATGGTGCAAATGCCTTTAATGGTATTTTATTTATGAGAAGTAAAAATCCATTTGACCACCAAGGAATTAGAGCTTCTTTTAAAAGAGGTATTACATCTCAAGAATCAGCAGGAGATAATCCTTACACAGATGTTGGTATAACAATGGGACACAAGTTTTCAGATAAGTTTGCTGCTAAAGTAAACTTTGGATATTTAAAAGGTACAGATTGGGCTGCAACTAGCGAAGTAGACAAAATAGATCCAACTCGTACACGAAGTAATACCAATTATGATGGTATAAATGTTTATGGTGATGAAGTATCAACTAATATTAGAGCAGCTTCTGGTTCTGGTTTAGTACCTGATGTTGTTGTTAGTAGAACTGGATATAACGAACGTGATTTAACAAACTATAACGCAGAAAGCATTAAAGCAGATTGGGGATTATACTATAGACCAATTGAAGATAATAGTTTAGAGTTCTCATATGTAGGTAAGGTAGGAACAGGTTCTACAATTTACCAAGGAACAAATAGATATAACATTAATGGATTCTTCCAACAACAACATAAATTAGAAGTTAAAAATGATAACTTCTTTGTTAGAGCTTACGAAGTTTCAGATAAAGCTGGTGATTCTTACGATATGGTATTTACTGGTATTAATATTAATAGAGCTTGGAAAAGTGATAATCAATGGTTTCAAGAATATATTGGCACTTATGCAGGTATCGAACTAGCTGGAAACCCACAAGGTTTAACAACACAACAAAAGCATGATGCTTCAAGAGCAGTGGCAGATACTGGTCGTTTTTTACCAGGTTCTGCAGGATATAATGCTGCATTTAATAAAAGTATAAACGATCCAGATTTAAGAACGGGTTCAAAATTTCAAGATGCTTCAAAATATTTTCATAGTGATGCAAATTATAACTTTAGTCACTTAACAGATATAGCTGAAATTCAAGTTGGTGGATCTTTCAGAAAATATAATTTAAATTCAGGAGGAACTATTTATACAGACTTTGATGGCCCAATTGAGTATTCAGAATTTGGTATTTATTCTCAAGTTCAAAAAGATTTAGAGCTTAATGAAGACATGAAATTAAAACTAACAGCTTCTGGTCGTTATGATAAATCAGAGTTATTTGATGGTTTCTTTTCTCCAAGATTATCTGCAGGTTTAACAGTAAATAGAAATCACAATGTAAGAGCATCTGTTCAAACTGGTTTTAGAAACCCAACAACACAAGATTTATTTATTGGATTAGATGCAGGTAGAGCAATTTTGGTTGGTTCTGCTCCTTCAAACATAGATAGATATACAAGAGATTACAATATTAGTTTAGCTGGTCAAGGTTTACCTGGTGTTCCTTCATCTGTTACACAAACAGGAGCTGCAGCATACAATAATTCTTATTCTGCAAGTTCTGTTAATGCTTTTGCAGCCTCAGGTAACTTAGCATCTTTAACAGTTGCAAATCCAGATATTATTAAACCAGAGCAAGTAACTTCTATAGAACTTGGTTATAGAGGTAAGTTTGAAAGCTTAATTGTTGATTTTAGTACTTACTATAACAAATATGAAGATTTTATCTCTCAAGAAGTTGTAATTGCACCTTTCTATGGTACAGTTAGTAATGGTGGTCTTGGAGATGGTGGCCTTTCGGCTCAAGCAATAGCAAATGGTGATTTCCAAACCTATAGCGCTTACACAAACTCAAGTGCAGATGTAAAATCTTATGGTGCATCTTTAGGTCTATCTACCAAAGTATTTAACGGTTTTGATTTAAGCGGAAGTTATACCTTTACAAAACAAGATTTTGATAGAGCAGCTAATCCAGATTTTCAAACCAACTTTAACACACCAGAACACAAGTTTAAAGCTTCTTTTGGACATACAGAAGTTGTTAAAAACCTTGGATTTAATGTATCTTACAGATTTAGCGATGACTATTTCTGGGAAGCAACCTTTGGAAATGGTATTGTACCAGAATTTCACGTAGTAGATGCCCAAATTAACTATAAGGTGCCAAGTTTAAAATCTGTAATAAAAGTAGGAGCAACAAATCTTACTGGAAACGAATACTTTACAGCATTTGGTACAGGATTTATAGGATCTATGTATTACGCATCATTAACAATTAATAACTTATAAAATGAAGACATTTAAAAACTTAAAATATTTAGGACTTATTGCTCTAGCTATAAGTTTTACAGCTTGTAATGATGAAGAAGATTTTGAACAATTCTTGGATGAGCCACTTATGGAAGCTGTTACACTTCCTGCATTAAATGCTGGATCTGCCGATTTTTCTAACTATGTTGCTTTAGGAAACTCTTTAACCGCAGGTTTTGCAGACGGATCTTTATACAAAATATCTCAAGAGAATTCTATGCCTAAAATTATGGCAAATCAATTTGCTAGTATTGGTGGAGGTAGCTTTACACAACCTTTAATGAATGATAACACAGGTGGTTTACTTGCTGGTGGAAGTCCTCTTACAGGATTTGGTCCAAGATTAGTTTTCGATGGTGCTGGACCAGTACCAATTACAAATCTAAATCCAGGAGCAATGACTACTACAGATATTGTTTTAAATAATCCTACAGGTCCTTTTAATAATATGGGTGTTCCAGGCGCAAAAAGCTTTCACTTATTAGCACCAGGTTATGGCAACTTTAATGGATTATTTAGTAATCCTCCTTCTGCTAATCCATTCTTTGTAAGAATGGCTAGTTCTAGTTCAACATCTGTTTTAGCAGATGCTATGGCACAAGTACCATCTTTCTTTTCTTTATGGATAGGAAATGATGATGTATTAGGTTATGCACTTTCTGGTGGAGATGGATCTAACCCTATTACTCCTATAGCTGGACCTCCAGGTGTAGGTTTTGATGCTACATATGCAGCACTTATCGCAACATTAACTTCTGGTAGTGCTCAAGGTATTGTAGCAAACATTCCAGATGTAACTGCTATTCCACATTTTACAACAGTTCCACATAATCCAGTTCCTTTAGATGCAGCTACAGCTGGCGCAGTAAACAATGCTTATGCAGCTTATAATGGTGGATTATTACAAGCTGAAACTTTTATGCTAATTACTGCTGAAGAAAGAGAAGCGAGAACAATCACTTTTGCTGAATCTGAAACCAATGCTGTTGTTATTGAAGATGAAAGCTTAACAGATTTATTAGGATTAGGGTTACCAAATTACAGACAAGCAACTGCTGCTGATTTATTAGTCTTAACGTCTTCATCATTTATTGGTACACTAGCTGTCCCAGGAAACCCATTAACAGTTAATGGTGTTGCAATTCCATTAGCTGACAAATGGGTATTAACACCAACTGAACAAGCAGAAATTGCTACAGCAACTGCTAGTTTTAATGCAACAATAGAATCTCAAGCTAGCGCAGCTGGTTTAGCGTTTGTTGATGCAAATTCATTATTAAACCAACTTAAAAATGGTAATCTACCATCAGGAGATTATGTATTAACGTCTGATTTAGTAAGTGGTGGTGCATTTTCATTAGATGGTGTACATCCTACTTCTAGAGGTTATGCATTATTAGCTAACCAATTTTTAAAAGCTATTGATGCTAAATACGGTTCAAATTTTGAAGCTTCAGGGAGTCTTGTGGATATAGGAAACTATAACACAAACTACTCTGCAGGATTGCAATAAAAATAGTTAAAAGAAATATTAAAAACGCCTTCATAATGAAGGTGTTTTTTTTATGTCTAAAAAAGCTTGAAAAACGACTTTTATTTTAAATAAAATCTCCTATCTTTGCACGCGAAAACCAAAGGTGTTTTCAAACAATTAAGTCGCATAATATTAAATAGATAAGTAATGTCAAAAGTTACAGGTAAAGTTTCACAAATAGTAGGTCCAGTAATCGATGTTGAATTCGAAGCTGGTTCTGAACTTCCAAAAATTTACGATTCATTAGAAATTAAGAAAGCTGATGGTTCATTATTAGTATTAGAAGTACAATCTCACATTGGTGAAGATACAGTACGTACAATTGCTATGGATTCGTCTGATGGTTTAAGTAGAGGAACAAAAGTTAATGCTACTGGTGCTCCAATACAAATGCCAATTGGTGGAGATATTTACGGACGTTTATTTAATGTAATTGGTGATGCCATTGATGGTTTAGGAGATTTACCTAAAGCAGGTGATGCAGGTTTACCAATTCACAGAAGTGCTCCAAGATTTGAAGATTTATCAACTTCTACGGAAGTATTATTTACAGGTATTAAAGTAATCGATTTAATTGAGCCTTATGCAAAAGGTGGAAAAATTGGTTTATTTGGTGGTGCTGGAGTAGGTAAAACAGTATTAATCCAAGAGTTGATTAACAATATTGCAAAAGGACACGGTGGACTTTCTGTATTCGCAGGAGTAGGTGAAAGAACACGTGAAGGAAACGATTTACTTCGTGAGATGTTAGAGTCAGGAATTATCAAGTATGGTGACGACTTTATGCATTCTATGGAAGAAGGTGGTTGGGATTTATCTAAAGTTGATAAATCTGGAATGAAAGATTCTAAAGCTACTTTCGTATTTGGACAAATGAACGAACCACCTGGAGCACGTGCACGTGTTGCATTATCTGGTTTAACAATTGCTGAATACTTTAGAGATGGAGCTGGAGATGGACAAGGAAAAGATGTGCTTTTCTTTGTAGATAACATTTTCCGTTTTACACAAGCTGGTTCAGAGGTATCTGCCTTACTAGGTCGTATGCCATCTGCAGTAGGTTACCAACCTACATTAGCAACAGAAATGGGAGCAATGCAAGAACGTATTACTTCAACTAAAAAAGGCTCTATTACATCTGTACAAGCGGTTTATGTACCTGCAGATGATTTAACAGATCCAGCACCAGCAACAACATTTGCTCACTTAGATGCAACAACAGTATTATCTCGTAAAATTGCAGAGTTAGGTATTTATCCTGCAGTAGATCCATTAGATTCTACTTCAAGAATTTTAACAGCAGATATTTTAGGCGATGAGCATTACGATTGTGCACAACGTGTAAAAGAGTTATTACAACGTTATAAAGAATTACAAGATATTATTGCCATTTTAGGTATGGAAGAATTATCTGAAGAAGATAAAATGGCTGTAGGTAGAGCAAGACGTGTACAACGTTTCTTATCTCAACCTTTCCACGTAGCTGAGCAATTTACAGGTCTTAAAGGTGTTTTAGTAGATATTAAAGAAACTATTAAAGGATTTAATATGATTATGGATGGTGAGTTAGATCACTTACCAGAAGCTGCTTTTAACCTTAAAGGTTCTATTGAAGAGGCTATTGAGTCTGGAGAAAAAATGTTAGCTGAAGCTTAAAACTAGTAAGCAGTCCTCGGGTAAGCAGTCAACAATAAACGACTAGACACTGAGCACTAATTACTGAATACTAAAAAATATGTATTTAGAAATTGTATCACCAGAAGCAACTTTATTTAGTAGTGAAGTAGATGCTGTAACTGTACCAGGTATTAATGGTGAATACCAAATGCTTAATAATCACGCAGCTATTGTTTCGGTATTAGCAGAAGGTACTATTAAAATAAACACGCATACACAAAGTCATCTTGTTTTAGATGAATTACATGGTAGTGTTGTACCTCATGCAGATGATAATAAAGTATTAACAGTAAAAATTAATTCTGGAACATTAGAGATGAAAGGTAATAAAGCAATTATTTTAGCAGATTAATTTCTTATTTACATATATATATATAAACGCGAAACTTAAGTTTCGCGTTTTTTTATGCTTAATATTTTATAATTATACTTTTTTAATCACATTAGTAACGATTCCCCAAATTAAAAAATTATTATCCTCTGTAATATTAATTATTGGATAATCTGGATTTTCTGGTTGTAACCACACCTCATCCTTAGTAACTCTTAAACGTTTAACGGTAAATTCGCCATCTAGAAAGCAAACCGCAATTTTATTGTTTGCTGGTTCTAAGCTTCTATCTATAACTAATAAATCGTTATCGTCCAGTCCTGCTCCAATCATAGATTGCCCACTTACTTTTGCATAAAATGTTGCTTCTTTATTTTTTACAAGTTCTTCGTCTAAAGACAAACGATGTTCTTTAAAATCGTCTGCTGGAGATGGAAATCCTGCCGATATTCCTGTATCAAAAAACTGTCCAGATGCGCCATCTATAGTTTCTGGTGTAAAGAAAGTTAAACTTCCTTGTTTGTGTGCTATCATAGACTGTATATTTATTATTTCCGCGGAAGCGAAAAAATGCTTTAGTATTATTTCTTTATAAATTTAGTGCTTTTTGTGAGATTTTTCGCATTGTCTTAGTAACAATTATTTTACAACTATTATATCGTTAATATTCGTGGTATATCTTGGCGATAAACGTTCTTGACGCATTTTCCATGTGCGTTTTAAATCTTGACTTGCTAATTTAATGGTATTTCCTTTATACTTGGTATTTAAAAAATCTATAGATTTCATTAAAGGCTGATGTTTTGGGTTTTGAGCATCGAACAAATTGAGCTGAAAACTATCTTCTGGAACCAAACCTGTAACAACAATACCTGCGCGTTTATATTTTATACCTTCCTTAAAAATAGATTTAACTGCACTAACAGCACAAGTGCTTAATATCAAAGAGGAATTTGTTGGGCTAGACAAATTAATACTCAAACTTGCACGATGCTGCTCTAAACCTATTTTATGCCTGTTGCTACTTAAACTCACATTAATAACGTGGCAACGGGAACCTTGTTTTCTTAATTTTTCGGCACAAATGGTTGCAAATGTAGACACGCGTTCTTTAATATTATGGATATCTGAATAGGTGTACTCGAAACTTCGCGTAGTTGCAATGGCCTTTTTTATGGTATCGTATTCATCTAATTTTAATGTTGGTAAACCTTCAAGATCTCGTTTTAGCCTAGACTCAACAACAGAAAAATTGGTTTTAACCCAAGCATCTGGTAATTGTGTAAAGTCGTAAGCTGTTAGACATCCTTTTGCTATTAAACGCTTACTTAGACGAAGACCAATGCCCCAAACATCTTTTATTTTAATCCATTTAAGTGCTTTTATTCTTTTCTCTTCAGAATCTATAACATAAACGCCTTTAGTCTCTTTTGGAAACTTTCTCGCAATTTTATTAGCAACTTTACTTAAAGCTTTTGTTGGCGCCATACCTACTGAGGTTGGAATACCTGTCCATTTTAGAATACGCGTTCTTATTTGAAGTCCATAATCGTTTAAATTATAATCTTCAAAGCCTTTAAATTCTAAAAAAGATTCGTCTATACTATAAATCTCGATATCTGGAGTAAACTGTTTTAATATATTCATTACACGAGAACTCATGTCGCCATACAAAGGATAGTTTGACGATAGTACGTGGATATTGTTAGCCTTACAGAATGCTTCCCATTTAAAAATAGGTGCTCCCATTGGCAAACCCAACGCTTTAGCTTCGTCGCTACGTGATATAACACAGCCATCGTTATTGCTTAAAATAGCGATTGGTTTACCTTGTAAATTAGGGTTAAATACACGTTCGCAAGAGGCGTAGAAATTATTACAATCTACTAGTGCAAACATAGTTTACAAAGATAGAAGAAAAGCAAATTGCTTTTTATGAGAAGAAAAAATCTTATTAACTAAAACTTATTCTGCCACATATTCTAGTATATCGCTTGGTTGGTAATCTAATGCTTTGCAAATGGCTTCTAGGGCAATTTGAAATATTAACAAAACAAGCTGCAGGTATGGAACAAATAGTAAAAGCTGCAGGAAACAACTCCAAAGATGCTGTATTATTATTAATTGCAGATAAGCTACCTGAGTTAGTAAAAATGGAATCTGAAGCGATTAAAAATATTAAAATTGATAAAGTTACTGTTTGGGAAAATGGAGGTAATAAAGATGGAAAATCGTCTACTGCAAACTTCTTATCTGGTATGTATAAATCGGTACCGCCTTTACAAGAAATGTTTAATATGGCAGGAATGGAATTACCAGAATATTTAAAAGGTAAAGACATTAAAAGTGATGATGATGCAGAAGTTGTAAAAGACAAAAAGCCTAAAACCTAGTTTTATAATTTATTAAAAAAATCCGCTATTATTAGCGGATTTCTTTTTTAACAACCGCTTCAAAAGAGCGCTTTAATATTTTAACAATAGTTTCTATTTCATTTTCGTTTAAATGGCCAAACCCAAACCTTATCGCACAAATATTTTTATTTTGGTAAAGAATAGTTTTAGGTAAAAATAAATCGTGTTCTTTTGCTTTTTCTGCCAATTTAACAAGTGATATTTTAACCTGAAAGCATAACCAAACCGCTAAACCTCCAGCTGGTATTTGCCAAGTAGTATATGCTTTAAAGTAAGTATCTAAAGACGCACACAAATAATCTCGTCTTTTTTTATAAACAGTACTGTTTTTTTTAATTAATCTATGTATTTCTCCTTCAGAGATAAGTTCTGTAAGTATTTGTTTCTGAATTAAATCGCCTTGTTTGTCTAGTATTTGTAAGTAGTTTTTAGCTTCTTTAATAATATTTTCTGGAGCGACTACAAATCCAATTTGGAAATTTGGAAAAAAAGACTGTCCCAATCGACCTAAATAAATAATAAAACCTTGGCTGTCTGCACTTACCATTGGCACCATAGCAGAACCATCAAATTGAAAATCATAATCAAAATCATCTTCTATAATAGCAAACTTATACACCTTTGCTAACTGTAGTAATTTTAATCGTCGTTCTGCAGTAAGTGTTACAGCTGTAGGATATTGCCTATGCGCACATATATAAACACAACGAATACTAAGTTTTGTGAAATTTTTTTCTATAAAATCTACATCTATTCCATGTGCATCTACAGGAATGGTTTTTAAATTTGCACCTGCTTGCTGAAAAATCATATTAGATTTATAATGACTTAAACTACCTACAAGAACAACATCGTTTTTTTGAATTATTAACTGAGATATAATGTACAAACTCATTTCTGTACTACGCGTACTCAAAATATTATTAGGTTTTATATAAAAACCTCTGGTAGCATTTAAATAATTACACAACTGCTTACTAAAAGTAGAATCTGATTGTTCTTGAGTTTGATTCCATTTTGAAATTAACGATGAACGTTTCATTGAAGCACTATATAATTTCGAAAATTGATGTGTAGGATGTAATCTTAAATCTGGTTGTCCATCATTAATCACGTATTTACATCTAGAATATTCTTGAGTAGATGCTAAATTAAAAGACTGTTGAAATGGAAATCCTGCAGTTTCCGGGTATGTTTTAAACTTATCTAAACTTTGTAATGCTCCTTTTATGGCAGCAGTTTTCTTTTCTGGCATTAACACGAACGTGCCTTTATTAGCTACAATATCTACCCAACCTTGCGAAGCCAACTCATCGTAAACCGCAACTGCTGTATTTCTATTTATAGAAAGTATTGAACTAAATTTTCTAGTTCCTGGTAACGCAGTGCCTTCTGGCAAATAACCACGCTGTATAGTATTAATAATCTGTTGACCTATTTGAATATAAATTGCTGTGTTTGGCGACTTTTCAAAATGAATTAGAGATTTTAATATGTCATCAACCGGACTATGCATTGTTTTAAAACTGGACTACTATAATGATCCGGAAAGTTACGAATTTTGACACGTTATATAACACCAATATATTTTATTATGAAAATAAATCTTTCAACAATTTTGCTTGTTATTTTTACTTTGGCTACACAAGCTCAAGAGTTGCCATTTCAACAATTAGATTCTGTAATAATTTCATCTACAAGAATAGATTTACCTTTTAAAGAAAACTCAAGAACAATTACAATTATTACTTCTTTAGATATTAAAAATGCAGCTGCAACTAACGTTGCCGATTTATTACAACAAGTTACAGGTGTAGATATTAGACGTCGTGGAACTGGTGGTAGTCAGGCCGATTTACAAATAAGAGGTGGTGGTTTTGATCAAACTTTATTACTTATCGATGGCATAAAAATGGATGATGCACAAACAGGCCACCATACCATGAATGCTGCACTACCAATAGAAGTTATAGAGCGTATAGAAATAATTAAAGGTCCTGCTGCTAGAATTTTTGGACAAAATGCATTTACAGGAGCTATTAATATAGTTACTAAAAAAAGCTTAGATAATTCCGTTTCTGTAAACCTAGAAACAGGATCATTTAATCAATTAAATGGCTCTGTTACCATTGGTACAGAATTAGAAAACTCATCTCATATTATACATATTGGAAAGTTAACTTCTGAAGGCTATAGAAACAACTCAGATTATGATAATTCAAATTATTTTTTAAAGAGTACTTTCAATAAGAAACTACAACCAATAGAATTAATCGCAACTTTTTTTGATAGGAAATTTGGTGCAGAGAATTTTTACACAACCAATCCTACTTTTAATGAATACGAAGAAACCCAAAACTGTTTAATAGGTTTTACTACTACTTTCAAAACAGAAAAATTTAAAATTAAACCACGTGTGTATTGGAAACGTAATCAAGATCTGTTTCTGTTAAAAAGAGAAGATCCTTCTTTTTTTAGAAATTTACATATTACAGACAAAATGGGAGCAGAAGTAAACGCTTCTTATACCTCAAAATCTGGTGTTACTGGTTTTGGTGTGGATGTCTCAAAAATTCACCTAAGAAGTAATAATTTAGGAAACCGAAACAGGTTTATGGCTAACCTCTTTTTAGAACATAAGTTTAAATTACTAGATAATAGATTAGACATAACTCCAGGTGTTGCTGTAACTTACTTTTCAGATTTTAAATTTAACGCCTTTCCAGGAATAGACATAGGATACAAAATAAACAATACTATAAAAATATATGGAAACGTTGGTTATACCTATAGAATACCTACATACACAGATTTGTTTTATAATGATTTTAGAACTTCTGGGAATGAAAACTTAGAGCCAGAAGATGCCTTTGGTCAAGAAATTGGCTTTAAGTATACTACAAATAATTTTTCAACCTCCTTAGCACTTTTTAATAGAGACGCTAAAAATTTAATAGATTATATTAGACCAAGCGCTACCGAAACTATTTATATTGCTACAAATATAGCAGAGGTAAATACCAAAGGTTTAGAGTTTGATACTTCTTACAATTTTAAAGTTGGCTCCTATAACCAAACTTTAGCTTTTGGTTATGCTTTTTTAGAAGACAATATTTTAGACCAAAACAAAGAGTTGTCTCGTTACTCGTTAAATACGTTAAAACATCAATTTACAACACGTTTTAGCAGTCAATTATTTAAAAACGTAAGACAAAATATAATATACAAACATGCCGAACGTACTACGGGACAAAGTTATAATGTTTGGGATGCCTCGTTAATTTTTACTTTAAAAAAGTTAGAGTTTTCTGCAACAGTAAGTAATATTTTTGATGCAGATTATATAGAAACTGGTTTTACACCTATGCCACCAAGTAATGTACTATTTGGTTTACGCTATAATTTTAACTAAACAGTAATACAAACAATAACATTACATTTGGTAGCGTTTTATTAACTTTGACTTTTAAATTTTTAATTTGAAATTAAACTTAGATAACATACCAAGAGTTAAAACTATAACGAAGCAGAAGTTTATTAAAAATTATTTTAAACCTCAAAAACCTGTTATTATAGAGCAATTTATTGTCGATTGGCCAGCGTATACAAAATGGAATCTTGAGTATATAAGGCAAGTTGCTGGAGAAAAAACCGTACCTCTTTATGACGACAGACCTGTAGATTATAAGGACAGTTTTAACGAACCACATGCAAAAATGAAAATGGCAGACTATATAGATTTGCTAAAACGAGAACCCACTAAATTTAGAATTTTTCTTTGGAATATTTTAAAAGAAGTACCACAGCTTCAAAAAGATTTTAAATTCCCAGATTTTGGATTACGCTTAATGAAAGGACTACCAATGTTGTTTTTTGGAGGTACAAACTCGCATACTTTTATGCACTATGACCTTGATTTAGCAAACATTTTTCATTTTCATTTTGAAGGTAAAAAACAAATCATATTATTCAATCAAGAACAAAACAAATACCTCTATAAAATACCACATTCATTAATTGTTAGAGAAGATATCGATTTCTCAAATCCAGACTTTAAAGAATGGCCAGCATTACTAAATGCTAAAGGTTGGGAGTGCGAACTTAACCATGGAGAGGTTTTGTATATGCCAGAAGGTTTTTGGCATTACATGCGCTATATTACACCAGGATTCTCCATGAGTTTACGTGCAATACCTAGGCAACCAAAAAACTTGGCAAAAGCTATTTATAATTTAATTGTAATGCGTAGTTTTAACAACGTTATGAGACGTATAAAAGGTCAAAAATGGATAGACTGGAAAAATGCTCAAGCAATTAAGAATACTAAATAAAATAAAAGATGAAAAAAATACTATTTGTATTAGCAATTTTAAGTGTATCGTTAATAAACGCGCAAGTTTTTGATGGTAAAGGAGACTAAAAATTTCAAATTGGTGGTAATTTTCAAGATTTTGCTTTTGGAATTAATATAAGTTATGATTATGGTCTAGGTGAAAACATTTCTGTAGGTGTATCTTCTACTTACGGACTAAATGTTAAAAATAACGATATCCTTAATGCGAAATTTGGAGACCGTTTTGATATTAAAGCACATTTTAATGCTAACTTAGATAACGTAATTAATATAGATGATAATTTTGATGTTTATCCTGGTTTAAGTTTAAGCACAAAAAACTTTGGAGGTCATTTAGGTTTTAGATACTTATTTACAGATGGTTTTGGAGTTTACACAGAATTAAATACACCATTAGCAAAATATAAAGAGAAACCTATTGGGCGTGAAAACATAAACAACCAATTTACAATAAGTTTAGGAGCAGTTTTTAACCTATAATAGAAGCTTACAACACACAAAAAAGCCTTTCAGAATTAAACTGAAAGGCTTTTTTGTGTGTTATTATTTTATTAGCTCATTTGCCTTATCGTATACCAAATAGGACTCCCAACCTCTGTATAATAAATAGTCAACTAATTTTTTTTTCTTTTTAAATTTATTAGTTTCAAGAATCGATTCAAACTTCTTTTCAGCTAAAGCATTAAAAACTTCTAAATACTCATATTCAGGTATTTCATTAAGCGCTGCTTTTAAATTAACTGTCGAGATGTCTTTCTTTTTTAATTCTAATCTTAAACGATAGCGTCCCCATTTTTTTATTCTAAACTTGCCACTAACAAAAATTTTAGCAAAGCGTTCTTCATTTAGAAAATTGTGCTTTAATAGGTGTACAATAATAATATCGATAGCCTCAGGTATCATACCCATACTTTTTAACTTTTGCCTTACTTCTTTATGGCAACGTTCTTGGTAAGCACAATAATGCTCTAACTTTTTTTGAGCTTCTGTAACAGTATAAGTTTTTTTAAGCATTAAATAACTTTAATTTTTACTATAAATAAATTCTAAAAAGACACCATTTAATGTTAAATAATAATAGTTAATCTAAAAAAAAGAGGCGTTTAGCGAATATAATCTTAAGATTTTGATTAAATAAATAAAAGAAAATACTTTTGTATAAAAAACGCACATAATATTGATTATGAAGAAGATAAAATTACTTTTAATATTGCTTTTTGTTTTTAATTTTGGGTTTGCTCAAATTTACCAGCATGACTTTGGTACAGCTACAATTTCTACACATCCTTACAATACAGCTCCAGGAATTCTAGATGTAAACTTAACAAGTTCAAGGGTTAATACATAATTTATCTAATTCTGATTATAGTTTTACTTCTGAGGTGGGAGATTTTTCAGAACGCTTTGAAATTGTATTTACTAACAATACTTTAAGTGTGGATAGTTATGAAACTATTTCTAATAATTTATCAATTATAGAGCTTCAAAATAACAATGTAAAATTCACTTACAAAGGAGATTCGACTATTAAGTCAATAAAAATAATAGACGTGTTAGGGAGAGAGCTTTACAATTTTAAAGGAACAAAAAAAGTAGAAATATTTAATCTTTCAAACCTAAGTAGTGCAGCTTATATTGCACAAATTGAACTGTCAAATGATAAATTAATTAGTAAGAAAGCATTAAAAAATTAGGAGAATTATTATAAACTATATTTTAGTGCAACTATTAAATTTCTTCCTGGTGCAGATATTCCTGAAGAATAGGTTCTGTAACGTTGGTCTGTTATATTCTCTAAACTAGCAGTAATACTTGTAGATTTATTTAGTTGATATTGCATTCTAAAATTTAAAGTATACCATGATGGTGAGTAAGGATCTCCATTACTATCTAAAGCGTATAGGTAGGACTTAGAACGTTCTGAAGGTGCTAATTGATTAAAAGACAACTCTCCATTATAATTAATAAAAGCATCTGCTTTTAATGATTTGTTTTGCCAAACTAGGTGTGTATTTCCAAAATTTGGAGATACATGCCTAACAGGTACCTCCAATCCATCAGTTTGCTCTGTACCACCAACAATATTATATTGAGAGGTTAACTTCAGTCTTTCGCTAAAATTAATTTTTGCTCCAATCTCAAAACCATAAATCCAAGATTTTGTGACGTTTTGAATAGACTGTACATTACTTAATTCGCCATCATAAAATATCTCGCTCTCTCCATTTAAATCGTCATCTCGTCTGTCCAATGCATTATCAAGATATGTGTAATAAGTTGTTGTATCTAATAATAAAACATCACTAAAATTTAAAATTAAACCTAATTCGCCTCCATAAGCGTGTTCAGGACTTAAATCGTTATTTGGTACTACAACTGAACCTGGCTCAGAGTCAAACACCTTGCCAATATCGTCTATATTTGGTGCTCTAAAAGCAGACGAGAAATTAAGTTTCCATTGTAATAATTTACTTGGAGACCAACTCACTCCTGCAGTTCCTGTAAATGCACTAGAATTGTTATTTGCTTCTGTAAAAGGTAGGTTTAAAAAGGAATTATTTTTCGAAAAATCAGCTTTTGATACTACATTATTGTAACGTAATCCTGTTTGAAAAATAAGGTTATTACTTGGTTTGTATTTTAAACTTGTATAAACAGCAGCAGATTGCCACGTTGATCCATCTGGATATCTAGATACTGTAGGATCTATTGCATTTGTTATTATGTTTTGTTGAGACCCATCAGAATATATTGTGTTATGTACATATTCTAAACCATAAAAAAGTTTTGTTTTTTTTGTAATGGATTTCTCTAAATCTAAATTAAATGAAAAGGCATCTACACTTTCTTCTCTTATATTTCTAATTTCAGATTGAAAATGACGATCAATTCTACTTTCTTTAAAATTTTGATAAGCTACTGTAGCTTTTACTTTATCATAGAGATTAGAATTACTGCTAAGCTTAGTAACATTTAAATTAGTCATGAACCATTTTTGTGGCCCATAATACCACTTAGCATATCTTAAATTATCTCCATTGTAGCGTATTAACCTATCGTATCTTGGTGTATTAGAAGTTGCTGTATAAAAGACTCCTAAGTCAAAATTTAAATTTTCTTCAGCTTCATATCTTGCTTTTTGCATGATATTAAATTGATTATACCCTGAAAATTTTTGAATGTTTGGGTTGTTATTTTCTATTATAACATCTTCATTATTATTTGTAATAACATACTCAGGTCTTAAATAATCTTTAGGATCATGACTTCCCATTCTTAAATCTCTAAAGTCTGTAAAACTTGCGTTTGTTATAAATGCCCATTTTTTAAATCCATAATTAACGCCTACATGAGCTGTTTTCTCTTGAGAGGCTGAAGCATATCTCAAGACTGCGTTTGTTTTTATAAAAGTTGAGTCTGTGTAAGATAATTTTGGTGTTTTAGTATAAAAACTCATAACGCCACCAATTGCATCGCTTCCATAAATTACATTTCCTGCTCCTAAAGACACCTCTATATTTTGTATGGAAAATGGATCTATAGATATTACATTTTGTATGTTTCCGCCTCTAAAAATAGCATTATTCATCCTAACTCCATCTACTGTAATTAGCAATCTATTTGTAGAAAAACCTCTTATTATTGGGCTTCCTCCTCCTAATTGGCTTTTTTGTATGTAAACTTGACCAGAAGATTTTAGAAGGTCTGCGCTTGTTTGTGGATTTTCGAATGTAATTTCACTAGCACTAATACTAGATATTTTTCTTGGAATATCTCTTTTGCTTTCTTTAAATTTTGATGCTGAAATTACAATTTCTTCTAATCCTTGTGCCTTAGGATTTAATTGTACTTTATTATTGGAAATTAATGATTTTGAAACCGAAAATAACGTGTAAGAAATATGCTTAAAATATAAAATCTCTGAGGCCTCAAAAACCTCTAAATTAGCTTTACCGTAAAAGTCTGTAATAATACTTTTAGATTTTAATTTATTATAAATAGCAACACCTATTATTGGGTCTTGAGTACTATTGTTTACTACTACTATTTCTTGTGATTCTACAAAAAAACTTGAGCAAAAAAGCAGAAGAAAAACGAGAATATACTTACTATTTTTAACTAAAAACGTCATTAAATATTTGTAGTGATTTTGGCTTTCTGAAATTACCCAAATGTAATTCAAAATACATTAAAATAAGGCTTAAAAAAGATTGTCTTTGTTTGGCATTTATTTTAGCTGTTTCTAAAGCATCAAATGTTGTGCCTAAAAGCTGTTTTAATAATGTTAAATTTTCACCTGAAATCGAATATTTACTCTGCATGTTTTCTTGAAACTTTCCGTCTTCTAAATTAAAGTAAGGCGCTCTA
Organism: Lacinutrix sp.; assembly: GCF_037625555.1. GTDB lineage: Bacteria > Bacteroidota > Bacteroidia > Flavobacteriales > Flavobacteriaceae > Lacinutrix. The sequence goes on along the minus strand of NZ_JASJHV010000079.1, from coordinate 19,080 downwards.
ATTTTTGACATATCTGGATAAAATCCTATATGTTTCGTTAAGTTTAACAGGAATAATAAATGAAAGTTTGCAAATTTTTCTTGAGTATCTAGCCATTGTAAAGTGGCTTCTAAATAATGATATAAAGTATCATTTTGCTCTTCTTCTTGAAGGGAACTCGAAAGTACTTCAGCTAAAAACATAACAATAGCTCCTTTTAAAACATTTGTATGTAGTGAGGAATAGAGATGATTAACTTTTACTTCTTTTATATATTGAAGTGACCTTGAAGGTTTAGTATCTGTTACTATTTGAAGTTGTGTTAATAGTTGATAATAAGCAGTTTTAGATCCTTTTTTAGATTTTAATACTCCTTTTAATAAATAACTTACTATACCTTCTTTTTGGGTGTAACATTTAATTATTAAGTCGTTATCTCGATATTTAATTTTAGATAAAACAATGGCATTTGTAGTTAACAACATTATCTCACTACCATTAATTTTAGAACTTTAGTTTCAAAAGAATCTAAGTCTGAAATCATAACCATATAAACACCTGTTGCTACTATTCTATTAGACATGTTTTTTCCATTCCATAATGCAGTACCTCCATCTATTTCTAAGTTATTACCACTAAACTTCTTGTTTGTTCTTGTTTCTGCCTCTGTAACTAAATTACCTTCTATATCTGTAATTTTAATATTTACATTTCCAGTAATACCTTTAATTTTAATTTTTTCATCGTTAATATTAAAATTAGGCCTTACAGGATTTGGATATACATAAGCTTCATTTAGATCGCTATCTGGAACAGAAGTTTCACTGTTAAAAGAAACAAGACCTTTATCTGTAGCAATGTATACTATACCATTAGTTTCGTCTAAGGCAATATCTAAAACATTGTTAGATGGAATTGGTGAATTGTTTGTAGTGAAATGATAAATATTATCTTGTGCATCTGATGAGAAATAATAAGCACCTGTATTTAATGTTGCTACCCATTTATTATTTGCTCCATCCACCTCTATATCTGTTACAAATTGTTGAAACAATAATTCTCTAGCTATACCGTCATCTAGAATTATAATTTCTGATGGGTTGTAATTTGGGTTTTCAAAGAACGCTTCGGTATCATAAATAACCCTTAGGCCTTTTCCTGTTCCCAACCAAATATGGTTTTGTTTATCTACTTTTACAGACCTAACTGTAGGTGATGGTAAATTTTGTTCTTCGGATTGGATATTCTTAATTTCTCCTGTTTCTGGTTTGTAACCAATAATCCCTTTTCTATGGCCTCCAACCCAAACTATATCATCTTGATCTACAGCTATAGATCCGTAACCAATCTCTGTATTTTTATCTAAAATTATCTCGCTAAAATCATAAGATCTCCATTCTCCTGTTTCTAAATTAAAAGATTTTAAAGGGCTTGTTGTTCTAGCATTAGTACACCATAAAATATTATTATGATCTAATACTGAACCTGCATTTCTAATATCAATTCCATTAGCCCAAGAAGATACAAAACTACTATTATCTGGAGTATATATAACGGTAGGATCATCGTCTTCAACCTCTATTAAACCATGAACAAAAGAACTAATATAAACTTTATCCGAATTAAATGGATCAACATGTATTTTGTTTAGGTTTACTGCATCAAAAACACTATCAAAAGGAACATTTACCCATTCTTCACCTTTTAAATGGCTAAACCCTCTCTTTCTTAAGGGCCACGGGTTATATGAAATAGTATAATCACCATAAGTCATCCACACATTATTAGCTACTGCTGCTATTGTAAATGCATTATTTGAAAGCGGGCATGATGGGTGAATCTCTTCTATTTCAGTTAAATCTGATAGACTCGTTTTTAATATTCCAAATCCTGATTTGTTGTTTACAAATACACCTTGTGTACCAATAAAAATATTGTTTTCTGCATTCATTATTGCAGAAGTGAAGTTGGTAGAATAATCTTCAAAGGAAGGTATTACTGCAAATTCACTAAAAGGCTCTGTTGTATATAAAAAAACACTATTTGGAATGGTAACTAAAAGCTTATTATTTGATTCTCTTAAATCTTGTATTAATCCACTATAAGTTATTCTTAAAACAATAGAGTTATCCACTAATTCATACAATCTATTAGCACTCCTAGCAATAAATATTTTTTCACCTATAGACTCTATTTTTACCCAATTTGCTCCTCCTGTTTGCAGCCATTGTTGATAATCTATTAAATTTGGGTTATCTACTTCAGCTTGATACAATCCACTTGCACTTGCTGCATAAATATTATTTTGAAAAACAGTAGTTTGGTTTACTTTTAGTTGAGAACCATTTGGGCCAAAAAAATATGTGTCACCAAATTCTAGCGCATTAATATCATAAACTGAAATTCCATAATTTGTAGAAATGTACGCAAAACCATTATATATATTAAAATGGTTTATTCTTTTATCTGTTGGTGGTATTGAAGGTTTATCTAGGATGTCAACAACACTTCTTATTTCTTGACTAGATTCTATGTAAACTTGTATTAAACCGTTTTCAAAACCAATTAATAACAGGTTATTTTCTTCAACATAATGAATAGTAGAAATAGTCTCACCAGACAAACCATTAATTGTTGTTAATTCATCTAATTCATTAGTCTGCGTGTCATAAATAAAAACTGCGTTTTCACCTGCTGCAAATATTTTTGATGAGCCTTGCGAAATATCTTTTATATCTAGGTAAGCAAAATAGCCTTTCCAATCTCTAGTATAATCTTGAGAATAGATTGTTATTGGAAATAATAGTAATAATAATAAGTATTTAATTTTCATAGCTTGTAATTACCTCTAAATAACGTAGAATATTGCAAAAATATATACAAAAACTAAAAAAGCTTCCATTTTAGGGAGCTTTTTTAATTATTTACTAATTTATTTATACTACTCCTTGAGCTAGCATAGCATCTGCTACTTTAACAAAACCAGCAACATTTGCTCCTTTAACGTAATCTATGGTTCCATCTTCTTGTGTTCCGTAAGTAACACAAGACTCATGAATATCATTCATAATTTGATAAAGTTTAGCGTCTACTTCTTCTCTTGTCCAATTATATCTTAAAGAGTTTTGGCTCATCTCTAATCCTGATGTAGCAACACCTCCAGCATTAGATGCCTTTCCTGGAGAAAATAGCACTTTTGCTTTTTGAAATGCTTCAATAGCTTCTGGTGTAGTTGGCATATTTGCACCTTCTGCTATAACTATTACTTTATTATTGATTAAAGCTTCTGCTTCTGCTTTGTTTAATTCGTTTTGAGTTGCACATGGCATAGCTACATCACAATTAACACTCCACGGTCTTTCTCCTTTAAAGAATTTAGCCGAAGAATAAGTGTCTAAATATTCACTAATTCTTCCTCTCTTTACGTTTTTAATGTCCATAATACATGCTAATTTCTCAGCATCTATTCCGCTCTCATCATATATATAACCTGAAGAGTCTGACATAGTAACAACTTTACCACCTAATTCTGTAGCTTTCTCACAAGCATATTGCGCTACGTTTCCAGAACCAGAAATAACAACTATTTTTCCTTTAAAAGAATCGTTTTTTGTTGCTAACATATTTTTAGCAAAATAAACAGTTCCATATCCTGTTGCTTCTGGTCTTATTAAAGAACCTCCATAACTCAAGCCTTTACCTGTTAAAACTCCAGTAAATTCGTTTCTCAATCTTTTGTATTGCCCAAACATGTATCCTATTTCGCGACCACCAACTCCTATATCTCCTGCTGGCACATCTGTATTGGCTCCAATATGACGAAATAACTCTGACATAAAAGACTGGCAAAAACGCATTACCTCATTATCGCTCTTTCCTTTTGGATTAAAATCACTTCCTCCTTTACCACCACCCATTGGTAATGTTGTAAGAGAATTTTTAAATACTTGTTCGAAGCCTAGAAACTTAAGAATACTTAAATTTACAGATGGGTGAAAACGTAAACCTCCTTTATAAGGACCTATAGCAGAGTTAAATTCTACTCTAAATGCTCTGTTTACTTGTGTTTCTCCTTTATCGTCTATCCAAGGAACTCTAAATATTATTGTGCGTTCTGGCTCTACCATACGCTCTAATAACATTTTTCCTTGATATTTAGGGTTTTGTTCAATAAAAGGAATTACAGTCTCTGCAACCTCATGGACAGCTTGTAAAAATTCCGGTTCATGACCGTTTTTCTCTTTAACTAAATCTAAAAATGCTTGAATTTTATTTTCCATTCTAATGGTAAATTATATTTTTAATAAAAATGTTGTTTCAATTGTACTACAAATATACATTATCTTTAAAAATAACCTTTATTTTATTTAAATTCGCAGATACATTTTATTTAATTAATAATAAATATTCTGCATTTCAATATTAGTTGTATGCTCAATAATATTTGTTAATTAAACGCTTATAAAACTTTAACATAAATATGCTTAACGCCAAATAACTAGCTAGGCTAATTATTATAGTTCTTTCTACTCAAATGTCTTTTGCTCAATTAGGGTTTTCGCATGAAGTAGACGTAATAACAGGACCTGTTGCTTTTAAATCTGATTTTGGATTAAGAAGTGAATTTGAAACTAATGCAGGAAATACTGGTTTTGGAATTGGTATTGTACACTATATAAACTTTGCTTATGGAGCAGATTGTAATTGTTATACAACAGATAATTTTTTTAATGATCATTTTAAGTTAAGAACTGAAATATCTTACAACAAAACAAAACTTGAGCACTTTGGGAAATTTGTTGCACCTGAGAGAACAAGTATTGAATCTCAAAGATTAAGAGAGCATAAAGGTGAAGTTAATAATTTTGATATTGGAATGCAATTAGAATACTTCCCTTTAAGTATTAGGAGTTTTCAAGCTAGTGCTTATAAGCTTGCTCCTTTTGTGAGTTTTGGTGCTTATTTTGTTTCATTTAATCCTAAGGTTAGTACTACTTTTGGAAGTGGAAATGTTACAAATATGTCTAATTTTTACAGTCAATGGTACGCAATTAATCCTGCTATTCATGAAGTTCCAATAGATGCTAGTTCTGGAAGCACTTGGTCTTTAGTGTCTAGTATTGGTGTACGTTATAAAATTGCACCTTCTGCAGATTTAATGCTCGATTTACGTGGGCAATACTACTTTAGCGATTGGGTAGACGGCTTAAACCATGATTTAAAATACAATAAGTATAATGATTGGTTAGTGTGGTTAAACTTTGGTTATATTTATTACCTAGATTAATTTTTTTATTAAAAATCCCAATCATCTGCATAAATACCGAAGATGTAATCCATTTCATACTTTACAACATAATCTGCACTTATTTCGTTAAAGTCTTCTATGTTATATAAGTAAACTTTTATTCCGTTCTGTTTTAATTCTTTTATCAAATCTATTTCCTTAGACAGATTATATCTAGAAAGTGCCACATCTGTTATTCCTTGGGCTTTGAATTTAGCTACCACATCTTCAGGTTTAAAGCTTAATAAAACACGTTGTGAAGGCATAGAAGATTTTATTTTACACGCTAGGCCTTCTATAACTGCCTCCCATGTAAATAACTCCATAATTAAGCGATCTTTATCAATAAAACTATTAGAAAATGCTCTTGGAGTATTTATTTTATCTGTAATTAATATTGCGTCTTTATTTAGTTTAAACCAATCGTTTATACTTTCCATATCTAACGGTGTATATTTAGATTGAATTTTATATTGCAAAAAGTCTTGGTGAGTAGGTGGAAGACTTCCTTTAAAACCTGTTCTTTCTGCCCATTCTCCCCAATAATGCACAGCTACAAATTTATTATCACTTGTTTTTCTTATATCTAATTCAAAGAGTCTAAAACCTTTTTTATAATTATGGTTTAGTGCCTCTAGTGAATTAGTATATGTTTGATTATCTATAGCACCACCTGCATGAGCAATAAATCTTATAGTATCTTTTATATAAGAATTATAGTGCTTTGTTTTTATTGGCACAAGGTATGGTTCATTTTTTAAGCGTGAAAAACCAGAAAGATTTAAAGTGGTTAATTGAGTAATATTATTATCTATATATAAGTTTTTGTCTATATCAATATAATCTGTAAGAAACTTCGCATTATGTTTTACCTCTGCTCCATCTAATATTAATTTTGGTAAGTCTATTTGAAAAAAAATATTGTTTTTATAAGGAGCTATAACTTGAGTAGGCGCATTGGTTAACAAAAAAAGTCCTCGCTCTCCAGTATCTTCAAAAATAGTATCGCTTCCCATTTTTAGATGATCTGGAAATATATAGACAACAGTGTCTTCTAAAAAATTTTCAGTTTTAAGAAATGTTAAAAAATCATTTACTAAATAATCTGTAGCAGAAACCATAAATTCTAAGTCTGTTTCTTGTGGTGGAAGATTAGCCTCCATTCTATCATCATAAACACCGTTAGGGAAATGAGTACTTAAAGTAGACATAACTAAAGTAAATGGTTTATCTGTTGTTTTACTTTGTCTTAATCTTTGCTTGGCTAATTCAAAAACATCTTTATCTTTAATTTTTCTATTTAAATTTTTTTGATCAATAATTTCATCTATTTCTAGTGCATAAAGCATCTCGTTTGTTCCAGATACTTCCGCATTATCGGTTATATAAATTAAATCATGATTTGTTTGTTTTAAAACATGAGTTATACCTGTAATACTTGAGCTATAGCTAGTTTGAAAAATACTATTTGCTTCTGTACCAAAAAAAGCAGGAAAACCAGTTATAGCAGTATAAAGCGATCCACTCGTCCAGCTACTTCCTTGGTTTTGATTTAAATTTAAATAAGACCAATTTATACTATCTGCTTTTAAAGCTCTAAGATTGGGAGTTAATTTGGCATGTTTATCACTAAAGTATCCTTTTTCAAAAGACTCTAAACTTATAATTATAATATTCTTTTTTGCTTCTCCAACAACCAAGTTTTCTGGTTTAACATAATCTTGCATGTTAAGCTTGCTCAACTCTTTATTAAAATCTTCATGATTTACATTAAGGTTTTTTAATAACGTATAACCATCATGTATAACACCAGTTTTAAATGTCATTATTAAAACTGAAATAATTATTCCAAATACCTTTAAAACTTTTACTGTTGAAAGCTTGATTTTTAATACTGTCCTTATAGAATTTATTATAATTTGCGATTTATAATAAAAAATAAATAATAGCACAAATAGAATCAATATATAAACCATCTCAAGAGCAAACAGATCTTTCATTCCAAGAACGTCTCGAGTGTTAAAATGTATAATAAAACTGTAACTAATAAATGTTCTTGTTATATAAAAAGAGAGTATTTGGAGTACAGATATTATGCTAAATATAAAGGCTGAAATTTTTCTTAAAGACTTATGTTTAATTAAAGAAGCCATTAAAAAAAAAGCGCCTATTAAGGCTACTAAATTAAGAAGTAAAAATTTAGCATTAAAAAAACCAAAAAGAACTATAATTACATTCATTAAAATAGATGGGTGAGCAAAACTAAAGCTAATTTAATAAAAACAAAATAGCTTTAGCACAACGCATTTACTATTTTAAATAAACATATAGATTTCTAACCTAAAGCCTGTTTTAAATCGTTAATCAAATCTTCTTCATCTTCTATACCAACACTTAATCTAATTAAAGAGTCTACAACACCAGTTTTCTCACGTTCTACTTTTGGTATACTTGCATGTGTCATGCTAGCTGGATGGCCAGCTAAAGATTCTACACCACCTAGAGATTCTGCTAAAGTAAAAATTCTGAGTTTTCAACCATTTTAATGGCTTCATTATAATTGTTTACTTTAGTTGTAAAGGACAACATACCTCCAAAATCTTTCATTTGCGATTTAGCAATACTATGGTTTGGATTATTCTCGAAATCTGGCCAATATACATTTTCAACTTTTGGATGAGAAGCCAGATAGTTTGCTACAGCTTTACAGTTTTCGCAATGACGTTGCATTCTTACATGAAGTGTTTTTATTCCTCTTAATGCTAAAAAAGAATCTTGAGGACCACAAATTGCATCACCAGCATTTTGTATAAAATATAGTTTATTTGCTAATTCTTTATTTTTAACAATAAGTGCTCCCATTACCAAATCGCTATGACCACCAATATATTTAGTAGCAGAATGCATTACAATATCTGCTCCTAGATCTAAAGGTTGTTGTAAATAAGGAGTAGCAAATGTGTTATCTACAGCTAATAAAACAGCATTCTTTTTTGCGATTTTAGCTACTGCTTTTATATCAATAATATTTAGCATTGGGTTTGTAGGTGTTTCTACCCAAATCAACTTCGTATTTTTATTTACAAAACGTTCTATATTTCCAGCATTCTCCATTCCTACAAAATGAAACTTAATCCCAAAACCTTCAAAAATAGAAGTAAATAAGCGATAAGTTCCTCCATATAAATCGTTTGTAGAAATTACCTCATCTCCAGGTTTTAAAAGCTTCATAACGGCATCAATAGCTGCTAATCCAGATCCAAATGCTAAACCAAATTCGCCATTTTCAATACTAGCAAATGCATTTTATAAAGCTTGACGTGTTGGGTTATGTGTTCTAGAATACTCAAATCCTTTGTGTCCTCCTGGAGTTGTTTGTGCATAAGTAGAGGTTTGGTATATTGGAGGCATTATAGCTCCATAAGCTGGATCTAATTGTTGCTTAACATGAATAGTTTTAGTGTTAAACTTCATAAAAATTAAATTATAATTGAACTAAAAATAACTTTCAGTTTTTTTGATTACAACAAAAATAGCCTTTAATTCGTTTTATTAAAATTGTATTAAAACCTTTAGTCAATGTTTAAGAGTTACTTTTCTAGATTATTAATAATTTTTAGCCTTATACTTTTTACAAGCCTCTTTTTTTCTTGTAAAGATGATGTAGCTCTTGATTTTTCTGAAATCTCAATTATAGAGCAACAAGAGACCACTATCGAAATAAATATCCCTAAGGCTGAAGGTAAAACAGAAACTGCAAAAAAAATTAATAATAGCCTCTCACAATTTGTAAACAAATCGCTTAATATCGAAGCCGTTTCTAATACTAAATCTAGTATAGAAGAAAGTATTCTAGCTTTTAAAAAAGCATATAAAGATTTTAAAATACAAATTGGTAAAACATTGTATACAAATTTACCACCTTGGGAAGTTTTAATTGATGGTGAAATAATATACAAAAGCGAAACCTTAGCTTCTATAGCCATGAGCTCTAGTATTAATACTGGTGGAGCGCATAGTAATTTAGTTTTTAAGTTTTATAATTTTGATATTAAAACTGGAAGAGAATTAGAGACTAAAGACTTAATTAATGATGTCTCTGCATTTACTATTCTAGGTGAAAAATACTATAATAGAGAATTGCTTTCTGCAAACAATAAGCGTATTGAAGCTTTTGAAAACGACACATTTAAGCTTCCTGAAAACCTTGGTTTTAGCGAAGATGGTGTGATTTTTTTCTACGATACTTTTAACTCTGCAGCTAATAATGTTGTAGAGTTTACCATTCCATATACGGTTGCAAATAGCTATTTAAACTTTTAAAGCTCGTAATAAAGCTAAAATATAACCTGCATGCATGCCTTCATGAATAAGTGAAAATTGTATGGCTTGATTAACATTAGTAAGAGTATTCCCTGTTGTTGACAAGGTATACTCGTTATAAGTACTAAAGACTTTAGAACTAAAATCTGCATTTGTATGCTCTATTGTAGAAAATGCCAGCTTTTTTAATTCGTCTACTTCTGCTTGTGTAGCTTTACCATCTGGTTTTGTTCCTTTTTTATACTTTTCTATAAGTGCTTCGCTAACATTTGGCTTTAAACCAGATAGTTTATAAACCAGAATTTGCTCTGTAACTATACTATGTCCAATATTCCAGATAATATTATTATTAAACCCTTTTGGTATCGCATTTAATTGCGCTAGAGACAACTCTTCTAAATATGCTTTAAAAAAGCCTCTTGTTTTTAAAAAAACATCGAAAGTAAAATCCATAATTCAAATTTTTTATAAATATAGTAGAATCTATTTCAAATGAATTTAATTTGCAGTGTTAAAAATTAGATTTTCGTTTACACGGAAAAAAACACCTTTATTTCGATGACTAATATCTTTTATTATTTAAAATCCTGTAGTACGTGTATTCGTATATTAAAAGAACTCGATTTACCTGCAGAAGTAGTACTTCAAAACATTAAAACTGAAGCTATAACTGAAGTGCAGATTGATAAGATGAAAGAACTTGCAGGAAGTTATGAAGCACTCTTTAGTAAAAGAGCAACTTTATATAAGCAACGCTATTTAAAAAATAAGACGTTAACAGAAACAGATTATAGAAACCTAATTCTAGAGCACTACACCTTTTTAAGCAGGCCAGTTTTTATCTTAAATAATAAAATCTATGTAGGAAACTCAAAACAGAATATTGAATCTGTTAAAAATGCCTTAAATGAAGACTAGGTATTGGGCACTTATTGCCGCATTTTTAGTGCAACTTTTGTATGGTTTAAATTTTACTTATGCAAAAGATGTTATGGCTGGAGGCTACATGAAACCCTTTGGTTTTATATTATTACGTGTTGCTGGAGCGACAGCCTTATTTTGGATATTTAGTTTTATAGGTCCTAAAGAAAAAATAGAAAGTAAAGATTATTTAACATTTTTCTATGCAGCAGTTTTTGGTGTAACAATAAATATGCTTTGTTTTTTTAAAGGCCTAGAGTTTACAACTCCAATACATGCCTCTGTTATTATGATAACTACACCAATTATTGTATTGGTTTTATCTTCGTTTTACTTAAAAGAACGTGTTACTACATTAAAGGTTTTTGGTGTTATTCTTGGTTTTGCAGGCGCTTTAGTATTAAGTATATATGGTAAATCAAATTTAGAAGGAGACAATGTTCTACTTGGTAACCTGTTTGTTTTTATTAATGCAATCTCCTATAGTATATATATAATAATTGTAAAAAAATTAACCTATAAATACCATCCATTTACATTTATACGCTGGTTATTTTTATTTAGTTTAATATTAATTATCCCTTTTGGTTATAGTGAGTTAGTAGCAACTCAATTTTCAACATTTACACCATACATCACATTTTCTGTACTTTTTGTAGTTGTAGGTGCTACTTTTGGAACTTATCTACTAAACCCTTTAGCACTTAGAAGTTTAAAGGCTTCTACAGTTACAACGTTTATATATATACAACCTGTAATTGCAGGTATATTTGCAATAATTATGGGTAGCGACAGTATTACACCTGTAAAATTAATAGCGTCTACTTTAATATTTGGAGGTGTGTATTTGGTAACTAAAAAACCAAAAGAAGCACTAAAGGGATAAATTTTTAGGTTTACGACCGTTAGCTCTTGTGTCTTCTTTAGTTAGTGTTTTATAATCTTCGGTTTTTGGGAATTTATCTGCTAGATCCATTAATGCTTTTGGCAAATGAGTCATCTTTCTCGCTTTTAAATCTATCCACGCACCAAACATTTCACAAAAAGCTATATTTTCTTCTTTATGGTTATAAAAATTATGGTCGAACTTAAAAAAAGTACCATCTTCACTCAAGCCTGAAACCTCTAAAGAAACCGTAATTGGCTGTCCCATAAACGCTTCTTTAAAATAATGCATATGCTCGTAAAAGACTACTGGCCCAATATTATGGATTGCCAACTCTTTCATGGTAAAACCAAATTCCATTAAAAAAGCCATTCTAGTATGACTCATAAAGTTTGTGTATGCAGAATTTGCTAAATGCCTGTTTGCATCAACATCACTCCAACGTATTTCGAACTGTTTTTTGTACATTTAATAAGATCTTTAAATGCAAAAATACTGTTTTCTAAGGATTCTGTTTTCATTATATTTGCACAACTTTATACATTATTTATGATTCATTCAATGACGGGTTATGGTAAATCTGTTTTACAATTACCAACAAAAAAAATTACAATTGAGCTAAAATCGCTTAATAGCAAAAATCTAGATTTGAATGCTAGAATGCCTTCAATTTACAGAGAAAAAGAACTTTCTATACGTAAATTAATGGCCAAAGAATTAGATCGTGGAAAAATAGACTTTTCTATTTATGTTGAAGCTACTGCAGAAGACACATCGACTAAAATTAACACTTCAGTTGTAAAACAATACATGCAACAATTACGCGAGTTATTAAGCGTAAGTAATGATCAAGAGTTACTAAAAATGGCAGTTCGTTTCCCAGACGCTTTAAATACAGAACGTGAAGAAATTGACAATAACGAGTGGAAACACATTGAAGCTGAAATTAATGTAGCCATTAAAGCTATTAAAGCTTACCGTTTAGATGAAGGTAGTGTTCTTGAAGCAGATTTTAAAAACCGAGTAACTTCCATAGAAAACTTATTAGAACAAGTAATTACTATAGATCCAGACCGAGTTGAAGGAGTTAGAGAGCGCTTAAAAAAAGGTGTAGAAGACCTTAAGGAAAAATACGATGAAAACCGTTTTGAACAAGAACTGGTTTATTACATAGAGAAGTTTGATATTACCGAAGAGAAAGTACGTTTAAAAAACCACTTAGATTATTTTATAGAAACACTAAACTCTAGCGATTCTAATGGAAAAAAATTGGCTTTTATTGGTCAAGAAATGGGACGCGAGATTAACACTATAGGCTCTAAAAGTAATTATGCACCAATGCAACAATTAGTTGTGCAAATGAAAGACGAATTAGAAAAAATTAAAGAACAATTACTAAACGTTTTATAAAATGGCACAAGGCAAACTAATAGTATTCTCTGCACCATCTGGTTCTGGAAAAACCACCATAGTTAGACATTTATTAAAACAAGAACAGCTTAATTTAGCGTTTTCTATTTCTGCAACCTCTCGAGAAAAACGTGGTACAGAAGTACATGCTGAAGACTACTACTTTATGTCTGCAAGTGCTTTTAAACAGCATATAAAAGATGATGATTTTCTAGAATGGGAAGAAGTTTATAGAGATAATTTTTATGGCACACTAAAAACAGAAGTAGAAAGACTTTGGGCTTTAGGTAAGAATGTTATTTTCGATATTGATGTATCTGGAGGTTTACGTATTAAACGTAAATTCACAGAACAAACTTTAGCCATTTTTGTTAAACCTCCAAGTATAGACGAACTTAAAATTAGACTAAAAAACAGAAAAACAGAAAGCGACGATAAAATAAACATGAGAGTCGCTAAAGCAAGTGCAGAACTTGCAACTGCTCCACTTTTTGATGTCATTATTGAAAATGATAATTTAGAAAAAGCATTAAAAGAAGCAGAAAACACTATTGTAAGTTTTTTAAATACTAAAAAGTAATACGATACTATTAACATGAACATTGGTCTTTATTTTGGCTCCTTTAACCCAATACATATTGGGCATTTAATAATTGCCAATCAATTAGTAGAAAATAGCGACCTAGATCAAATATGGTTTGTAGTAACACCACACAATCCATTTAAAAAGAAAAGTACTTTATTAGATAATTTTCAGCGTTTAGAAATGGTATATCTAGCTACTAAAGACTATTCAAAATTAAAAGAAAGTAATATTGAGTTTAATTTACGACAACCTAACCATACTATAAATACACTTACCTATTTACAAGAAAAACATCCAGAATATGCGTTTTCTTTAATTATGGGCGAAGATAATTTAAAGAGTTTCCATAAATGGAAAAACTACGAAGTTATCCTTGAAAATCACCATATTTATATTTATCCTAGAATTTCTGAAGGCACAATTGACACACAATTTACAAGTCACCCAAAAATTCATAAAGTAGAAGCTCCTATTATTGAAATCTCTTCAACTTTGGTAAGAAATGCAATTAAAAAAGGTAAAAATGTTAAACCATTACTTCCAGAAAATGTATGGAAATATTTGGACGAGATGAATTTTTATAAATAAGATCTAATAACCTTTTTTACAAAAAAGCCTCGCTATTACTTTTAACATACATCAAGTATAAATACCTGTTTTCGATGAAATACATAAACGTTTACATAAAAAATTTGTGTAACTAGTTTTTTTTTTGGTTTACAAAGTATTCAATATTAGTTTAAGAATTAAGAAGCCTTAAATTAATAGAGAATAGGTTGCAACTAAATAACTTGCGCAAGTTTATTTTAAAATTCCTAGCTTCTTAAAATGCTTCTTAACTTCTTAATTTTATTAACCAGCCAGTTAAAAAATAAAACTGGCTTAAACTTTTAAATTATGAAAAAATTAAAGAAATTTTTTAGAGTGTTTGCTGTTGTATTGATTGTTGCAAACTTCTTAAGTTGCACAAACGAAAATGAAATTAATAATCAAGAAATCACAGAAAATCAAAAAAATGAAAACGTTTTGAAAATATTTTATGATGCTGAATTTTCTTTTGGAGAGGTAATTGAATTAAAAAATGAAAATTTGATTATTAAAGAGGTAATAATTAATAACTACCCAAAACGAAGAGGATATATTACAATACACAAATTAAACAATACATTAATGTATCTTGCTGATATTGATCAGGAAAAATTAGAAATAGTAGGCATAGATTATTTTAAGTAATTTTCAAATTAATAAGAATGGTAAAAGTATTTTAAACACAGATATTACTAATGATATCAAAGGATACGCATCATCTAGTAATCAAAAAAAAATCTGGGGATGGACTTGTGGCCCAACATATCCAATAGGAGAAGGAACATGTAATAGAAATTGTTGCTACAGAGTTTTGGGTATTGTTACAAATTGTGATGTTTTTACTTGTTCAAACCTTCCAGGAAACAACCCTACTATTGAGTCATAATTATTAAATATTACTCTACATTTAATTCAAATAAATGTAGAGTAATTTATATCATTTAAAAATGAAAAAATCTTTAATTCTACTTGTTATTTTATTTTACTGTTTTAAATCTTTTTCTCAAAATATAATAGTTGTTGATTCATTAACTAAAGAGCCTATCTCTTTTTCAATAATAAAATTCAACAAAAAGGGCTTTTATACCTCTCAAAACGGTGAATTTGATTTAAACAAACTAAAAAATGATTGATTTGAGATAAATTCATTGGGTTTTAAAAAAAGAGTATTAAGAACTACAATTGTTAAAGACACTATATTTTTATCAACTGAAATTAATCTATTAGAAGAAGTCTTATTACAGAAAAAGACAGTTTTTAAAGAACTTAAATTATTAAGAAGCCCAAAAATATTTAGCTCATCGGTACTTCAACCAAGGACAGAAATACTAGCAGCTATATATCCATCAAATAAAGTTGAGAATTTTTATATAGATAAAATTAATATTGGATTTGCAAAAGTTAAAGAAAAAAAGAAATTAAAAGATAGTAATATTAAAGCTTATGTTAGACTACATATTTACGAAATTGAGAATGAAAAACCATCAAATCAAATCTATTGTAGTAAACCACTCGATGTTAATTCATTTGAAAAAGATGAAATATCTGTTGATATTTCAAATAATTTCATAAAATTAAATCCTATTGGTACTTATATTGGGATTGAATTAATTGGATATTATGACAAAACTAAAGAGATAGAATTGAATCCTATTATCAGACTTTGTTTACAAATAAACGAAACGATTTTTTTTCTTCGGAAACGTTTATTAAATATATATTTAAAGACGAAACAAACATAGTTGCAGTAAATGATTTATTGAAAAAAGGAATATCAAAAAGAAAAGAATTTAAAAGAAACTTAAATATTGGGATGACCCTAAGTAAATAGCCTACAGACCATGTTTATAAAAAATGGCACTATCTCTAGCAAGGTTATATACTTATATACCCTAAAGTGTAGAACTCTAAAAACCTAATAATTCAAGCAATCTAAACATGCTTCCCAACCTCAAAACCATGTTTTCCAAGATATTGATTTCCGCTATCAATTGCATCGCTTTCAAGAGTCGTTCCCATAGAGTCGTTCCATCGGTTTAAGTATCCAAATAAAGAAATAACACCTAACATTTCTACAATTTCACCTTCTGTCCAATGCTCATGTAAACGTTTTTGTATATCTGCATCAACCGCATTTGGCACTTGCGAAGCAGCTAAAGAAAAATCTAATGCAGCACGTTCAGCTTCATTAAAAGCAGCATGTGTTCTGTATTCCCAAATATTATCTAGTTGTTCTTGCTCTGCTCCGTAACGCTCTGCTGCTCTTATAGCATGTGCTTGACAATAACGACAACCTGTTGCATTACTAGAAACCCAAGCTATCATGCGCTTTAGGGCAGAAGTAACTTTACCTTCATTAGCCATAACAGCCATATTTAAGTTTATAAAAGCTTTTGAAATTGCAGGTCTGCGTTGCATTGTTAATACAGAATTTGGACAAAAGCCTAAAGTTTCATTAAAAAACTCTGCAAGTTTTTTAGTTTCTAAATCGTGTTCGGCATCTAAAGGTGTTACTAGTGGCATAAGTTTAGTTTTTAAATAGTATTTTTGGAAGTATCAATAAACAAAAAATTATTCAATATGTCACATAAAGTAACATCTGTTTGGAAAGAAAGCATGATTTTCGAAAGCGACAATCCTAATGGTTATATGTTTAATTTAGGTCAGTCTGAAAATACTAACGACCCTTACAAACCTTTAGGTCCTAAAGCTGTAATGTTGTCTTCTTTAGCTGCTTGTTCTGGTTTAGATGTGGTGTCCATTGCAGAAAAAATGAAAACCACATTTGACGATTTAAAAATTGAAGTTGAAGCTGAGCTTACAGAAGAGCATCCAAAAACATACCATGCAGTTTCTGTAGATTATCATTTTTATGGCAGCAATTTAGATGAAAAAAAGATAACTAAAGCAGTAGATCTTTCTATAGAAAAGTACTGTGGTGTTATGGAAATGTTTCGCCAGTTTTCTAAAGTAAAAACTGCTATTCATTTTCACAATAACTATATATAGAGTTCTTGAAAGCAACTTTTAACTATTCACTTTCTACAAAATGCGCTGGACACTAAAACCAAAACCAAATCTTGAAAAAGTAAATTTTTTGCAGCATGCTCTTCAAATTGAAGAATCTATTGCCGTTCTTCTTGTACAAAGAGGAATAGAAACTTACGAGCAAGCAAAAGATTTTTTTAGGCCAAGTTTAAAAGATTTACATGATCCTTTTTTAATGAAGGATATGAAAAAAGCAGTCTCACGTATTGAAAAAGCTATACAAAAAAACGAAAACATTTTAGTTTATGGTGATTACGATGTAGATGGAACTACAGCTGTTTCTCTAATGAGTTCGTATTTAAAAAGCGACTATCCTAACGTTGCAACTTACATTCCAGATCGCTATGGTGAAGGTTACGGTATTTCTTTTCAAGGCATCGATTTTGCTGAAGACAATAATTTTACGCTAATTATCGCGCTCGATTGTGGAATAAAAGCAATAGATAAAATTGCATATGCTCAAGAAAAAAACATCGATTTTATTATTTGCGATCACCACAGGCCAGGAGAAAACGTGCCGAATGCAGTTGCTGTTTTAGACCCAAAACAAAACGATTGTAAGTATCCATATAAAGAGCTTTGTGGTTGTGGTGTAGGTTTTAAATTAATACAAGCATTAGCTTCAAAAAAAGGAAAAACTATTGAAGGTTTAGTAGAATATTTAGATTTGGTTGCCACTGCAATAGGTGCAGATATTGTACCAATAACTGGTGAAAATAGAATTCTAGCTTATTTTGGTTTACAAGTTATAAATGAAAAACCACGCGCAGGATTTAAAGCGATAATAAATCAAATTAAAAAAGAAACACTTACCATTACAGATGTTGTGTTTGTAATTGCACCAAGAATAAATGCAGCTGGCAGAATGAAACATGGCCAATATGCAGTAGATTTATTAACAGAAACTAACGTAAAAACAGCAGAAGTTTACGCTAAAGAAATTGAAGATTTTAATACAGATAGACGCGAAGCAGATAAGCAAATTACTATTGAAGCACTAAAACAAATTGAAGATAATAACGAAAAAGAACGCGTAACTTCTGTTGTTTACCAAGAAGATTGGCATAAAGGTGTTATTGGTATTGTTGCTAGTAGATTAATAGAAACACATTACAGACCAACTTTAGTATTTACAAAAAGTGGCAACAAATTAGCAGCATCTGCACGTTCTGTAAAAGGTTTCGATGTTTATAATGCATTACAAGCGTGTTCAGAATTTATCGAGCAATTTGGTGGCCACAAATACGCAGCTGGCCTAACACTTAAAGAAGAAAATTATGAAGCCTTTAAACAAAAGTTTGAAGACGTAGTAGAAAAAACCATAGACAAAAGACTTTTAACACCCGAAATTAGTATAGATAATCAAATAATACTTAAAGAAATTATTCCTAAATTCTATCGTATTTTAAGTCAGTTTGCACCTTTTGGACCTGGAAACATGTCTCCAATTTTTATGAGTGATGCTCTTAAAGATACTGGATATGGTAAATGTGTAGGTGAAGACGATAAACATCTTCGTATTACTGTAAAACAAACTAATAGTGATAAAATAGTATGCATTGGTTTTGGTTTAGGAGACAAGCTAAACTTGATTAAAGATAAGAAACCATTTAAAGCTGCTTATTCTATAGATGAAAATGAATGGCAAGGAAATGTGAGTTTACAGTTAAAACTGCGAGATATTAAAGAATAGTATAAGATGTATATATTTCTATACATATGAAGCAAAAAATTACTCTATTTTTTATTTCTCTACAATAGTATTTATTACTATAATCTTGCACTAGATCTAATCTTAAAGACTGTATTAAATATCTTAAAATTATAGTAAATTTAAATTAATAAAGAAAAACTAAAATAAGGAACTAGGTTATTTTACATTTGTAAAGAAACCAAAAATAGAGTCCTCTCGTGTTAAAAAACGAACCAACTCTACTTATCATGAAAACCAAAAACGATCCTTACGCTGCACTACGTTATAAAGAATTTAATATTTTTTTATTCATGCGTTTTTTATTGGTTTTTGCTTGGTCTATGCAATTTATAGTTATA
>NZ_JASJHV010000078.1:0-8738 GCF_037625555.1 Lacinutrix sp. | reverse complement strand
TAAAAAACACATATAAAATAGCTAATGAGATTATTGTATTAATTACATAACGTAAAGTAGTGTAAAGTGTTAATTTTAAAACCTCACGCCTTGGAGAGTCTAGATAAAGATAATCGCTATGAAAGAATTTTAAATAAGAATCATAAAACAATTCATTTTCAAAAGCACTAACTAAGACAAGTAATCCAAAAAGAAAAAAGAGCCAGATATATTTAATATACTTACCCATTATTTTTACCAATATTAGAAAATTTATTTACCCAAAGCATCCATAACAAAAACACCATACCATAAATAATTGCGGGAAAAATTACAGAATGTAAGAGCTCGCCTCTCCATGGATAATAATATAAACCAAGTACTAAAAGTGCTATTTTAATAAGGTTTACTGTATATATTGCAGTACCACCAAATAATAAAAACAGTAGAGTAGTTTTAAATTTCCCAGAAAAAGCAATTATAAAAGACATAAATAAAATAATAACACTTATGGCATTACAACCCTCTATTATGCGTACAATATAAGTTCCTTCAAATATTAATTTCATAGAAGGTTCTTCTGTATGTTTTAAAACCTTTGCTGTATAACCAATAGTATTAAGTAAATACTCCGTTTGGTGTGCCACTAGGTTGGTTGCATAATCTGGATAAAAAGGCAAATCTATTGAGACTTTTAAATAGAACTTATACCCAAAAGTTAACACAATATAGACTAACAAAAATGTAAGAATAAATTTTATTACAGACTTATATTTTATAAAGAGTGTTTTCAAATTTAATTATGATAAATATTTAGTTTAAGACTCTAACACGCCAGACCCTTTTACAGAAGAAGACGAGCGTTTTCTTGAGTTTATATGTGAAGGTGTTTCTAAGTTGTTTTAGCAAATCTTGTTAACAACTCTTACTTTTAGTTGAAAACCCAGCCGCTTTTTTAAATTGTTTTAATATCCTTTTTTCGTAAATTTGATGGCTTATTAACACAACTACTAATGAGCAATAACAAAACAATTAAATCTGCATTAATTTCAGTATTTAGCAAAGATGGTTTAGAACCAATTGTTAAAGAATTAGATGCACAAGGCGTAACTATATATTCTACAGGTGGCACCGAAAAATTTATTAATGATTTAGGGATAAAAGTTGTTCCGGTTGAAGATGTTACATCTTATCCTTCTATTCTTGGAGGTCGAGTAAAAACTTTACACCCAAAAGTGTTTGGTGGTATTTTAAATCGTCAAAATCATGAAGGTGATGTAAAAGAAATGAAAGATTTTGAGATTCCTCAAATAGATGTTGTAATTGTAGATTTGTATCCTTTTGAAAAAACGGTAGCATCTGGTGCAACAAATCAAGATATTATAGAAAAAATAGATATTGGAGGTATCTCTCTAATTCGTGCAGCTGCAAAAAATTATGCAGATGTTATATGCGTTTCTTCAGTAAATGACTACGCAGAGTTTTTAGAATTAATTACAGACAAAAAAGGAGACTTAACCGAAGATGATAGAAAAGCGTTTGCTGCAAAAGCATTTAATGTTTCTTCTCATTACGATTCTGCTATATTTAATTATTTTAATGCAGACCATAAAATTGCTGCTTTAAAAGTTTCTGAAACTAACGGAAAAGTATTGCGTTATGGAGAAAACCCTCACCAACGTGGTTTTTTCTTTGGAAACTTTGACGACATGTTTACACAATTACATGGCAAAGAATTAAGCTACAACAACCTATTAGACGTTGATGCAGCTGTTAATTTAATGGATGAATTTAAAAACGATTCTCCAACTTTTGCTATTTTAAAACACAACAATGCTTGTGGTTTAGCTCAACGCGACACTTTACACCAAGCCTATACAGATGCTTTAGCTGGTGATCCAGTTTCTGCTTTTGGTGGTGTTTTAATTTCTAATTCTGAAATTGATGCAGCTACTGCAAAGGAAATACATAAGTTATTTTGCGAAGTTGCAATTGCACCAGGTTTTTCTACAGAAGCTGAAACCATTTTAAAAGGAAAGAAAAACAGAATTCTTTTAGTTTTAAAAGATGTAGAGCTTGCCCAAACAACTGTTAGAACATGCTTGAATGGCGTTTTAGTTCAAGACAGAAATAATATAACAGATACTCTAGAAGGGCTTAAAAACGCTACAACAAAAGCACCAACTACTGCAGAGTTAGACGATTTAATATTCGCTTCTAAAATTTGCAAACACACAAAGTCTAATACTATTGTTTTAGTAAAAGGCAGACAACTTTGTGCTAGTGGCACAGGACAAACAAGCCGTGTAGATGCTTTAAACCAAGCCATACACAAAGCAGAATCTTTTAAATTTAATTTAAAGGGCAGTGTAATGGCAAGTGATGCTTTTTTTCCATTTCCAGACTGTGTAGAGATTGCTAAAAATGCAGGTGTATCTTCGGTAATACAACCAGGAGGCTCTATAAAAGACCAATTAAGTATCGACTATTGTAATAACAATGAAGTGTCGATGATCTTTACAGGAACACGTCATTTTAAGCATTAAACAAAGTACTGCGAAAGCTGGAATATCATTATAAATACAATTAGACCTTTCGAGTTTTACAAAACTGAAAGGTCTTTTTTTATGAATTATTTTGAGAGACATCTTAATACATTATCTTAAATAAAAGTTGAATACTTTAATTTTTTATCACTAAAAAACAGAACATAAATTCAGTTCTTAACTATTCCGCCAAACAAAAAAAAACCTAAGACAAAACATCTAAAAACCATCTTAAAAACATAACAATAATCAAGTAGAAATTCTAAATCTCTCATCATTAAAAATTTATATTAGAACTATATACAATAATGACGGTTTTTTTAGTTAGTTTTATTACTTTTACAAATACTTTTTAATAACCCGAATAATTACATAAAAACATGGGATTTTTTGACTTCTTAACTGAAGAAATCGCAATAGATTTAGGAACAGCAAACACATTAATTATCCATAACGACAAGGTTGTTGTAGATGCTCCTTCCATTGTTGCGAGAGATCGTATTTCGGGAAAAATAATTGCTGTTGGCCAAGAGGCTAATTTAATGCAAGGTAAAACGCACGAAAACATAAAAACAATTAGACCATTAAAAGATGGTGTAATTGCAGATTTTGATGCCTCTGAGCAAATGATTAGTATGTTTATTAAAAACATTCCAGCGCTAAAAAAGAAATTATTTACGCCATCTTTACGTATGGTAATTTGTATTCCTTCTGGAATTACAGAGGTTGAAATGCGAGCAGTTAAAGAAAGTGCAGAGCGTGTTAATGGAAAAGAAGTATACTTAATACACGAGCCAATGGCAGCTGCAATTGGTATAGGTGTAGATATTATGCAACCGAAAGGAAATATGATTGTAGACATTGGTGGTGGTACTACCGAAATTGCTGTAATTGCTTTAGGTGGTATTGTTTGCGACAAGTCTGTTAAAATTGCAGGTGATGTTTTTACAAACGATATTATTTACTACATGCGAACACAACACAATCTTTATGTTGGAGAACGTACTGGAGAAAAAATAAAAATACAAATAGGTGCAGCAACAGAAGATTTAGATTTACCACCAGAAGATATGAGCGTTCAAGGACGTGATTTATTAACAGGAAAACCTAAGCAAGTTAAAATTTCTTACAGAGAAATAGCAAAAGCCTTAGACAAATCTATTTTAAGAATTGAAGATGCTATTATGGAAACACTATCTCAAACGCCTCCTGAATTAGCAGCAGATATTTATAATACAGGAATTTATTTAGCAGGAGGAGGTTCTATGCTTCGTGGTTTAGACAAACGTTTGTCTCAAAAAACAGATTTACCTGTTTACATTGCGGAAGATCCATTACGTGCTGTTGTTCGTGGAACAGGAATTACACTTAAAAACATTCCTAAATTCAAAAACGTACTGATAAAATAAAACCAGCCCAAATAAATGCAACAAATAGTAAACTTTATACTAAGAAACAAAACGTTTCTTCTGTTTGCGCTATTACTATTTATTGCTGTAATGTTAACCATACAATCGCATAGTTACCATAGAAGTCGTTTTATAAATTCTGCAAATTTTTTTAGTGGTGGTATTTATAACACCTCAAATTCTATTAGTGATTATATAAATTTAAAACAACAAAACAAATTACTTCATGAAGATAATAAACGCCTAAAATCTATTCTTTATAATACTCAGCAAATTCCAGATAGTAGCTATATAGATAGCACAAATTATAATAAAAAATATAAGTTTACAGCTGCACAAGTTATTAGAAACAATTACGCAGCTACGAATAATATTTTATTGCTAAACAAAGGAATTAACGATAGTATTAAGCAAGATTTTGGTGTAATCTCTAGTAAAGGTATTATTGGAATTGTAGAAAGAACAAGTGGAGATTATGCTACAGTACTTTCTATTTTAAATACAACTAATAGTATTAGTGCAAAATTAAAAAAAACACCACATTTTGGATCTCTTAAATGGAATGGAAGCTCACCAAACAAAATACAGCTGTCAGAAATCCCTAAAATTGCAACAGTAACTAAAGGAGATACTGTAATAACGTCTGGTCGCTCTGCCATTTTTCCAAAAGGAATTCCTGTTGGCACCATATCTAATTTCAAACTAGATAATGCAGAAAATTACTATGAAATAGAAATAGAGTTATTTAACGACATGACGAGTATTGAACATGTTTATATTATTAAAAATATAGATGCCAAAACTATAGAAAACATATTAGAAAAAAATGACTAATCTTTTTTCAATACATAACATCCGTTTTATAGTTTTATTATTATTACAAGTATTAATTCTAAGTCAAGTAAATTTTATGGGTTATATAAACCCATATCCATATATTTTATTTGTTTTATTATTTCCTGTAAAAAACAATAGAATACTTTTTATACTGCTAAGTTTTATTTTAGGTATACTTATAGATATGTTTCTAGACTCTGGAGGTATTCATGCTGCTGCAACAGTTACCATTGCTTTTATTAGACCAGCTTCTTTAAAATTTAGTTTTGGTGCTGTTTACGAGCATAACGCAATTAAATTTGGTAATGTAGACTTTGGCCAACGTATAACTTATATTACTATACTCACACTAATTCATCATTTCATTTTATTTTTACTTGAAATTTTTAACTTTTCTCAGATACTTTTAGTGCTTAAAAACACGTTATTCTCAAGTATTTTTACTATACTATTATGCTTATTAATAACTATAATTTTTAGTAGCACAAATAAAAAATGAGACAAATTTTACTCTTTCTATCTGTTATTATTGTTGGTATAGTATTTACTGCAAGACTCTTTTATCTTCAAATTTACAATTCAAAATCTAATAGTATTTTTGATGATAATGCTATTAGAAAAGTTTACGATTACCCAAAAAGAGGTTTTGTATACGACAGAAATGGAACTCTATTAGTTGCAAACCAACCATCTTACGATGTCATGGTAATTCCAAGAGAAGTAGAAGCTTTAGATACTTTAGAGTTTTGTCAACTATTAAAAATTGACAAAGCACGCTTTATTAGTCAGTTTGAAAAAGCCAAACATTATTCTTGGCGAATACCTTCATCATTTGTATCGCACTTATCTAAAGAAGACTATGCTGTACTTCAAGAAAAAATGAGAAAATACAAAGGTTTTCATATTCAAAAAAAATCTTTAAGACAATATGAAACAACTATAGGTGCAAATGTTTTAGGAGACATTGGAGAAGTAAACAACAGAGACATAAAAAATGATCCTTATTATAATTTAGGAGACCTTATTGGCAAACAAGGTGTAGAAAAATCTTACGAAGAAATTCTTCGTGGCAGAAAAGGCATTAAGTTTATTCAGAAAGACAGGTTTAATAGAAATATTGGACTATACAACGAAGGAAAAAATGATACTTTACCAAAACAAGGTAAAGACATAAAAATTACTATAGATTCAGATTTACAAGCCTATGGAGAATGGCTTATGCAAAACAAACGTGGTGGTATTATTGCCATTGAGCCAGCAACAGGAGAAATTTTAGCCATGATTGCAGCTCCAACATACAACCCTAACGATCTTGTAGGTAGAAAACGATCTAAAAACTTTAATAAATTACTTAGAGACACTATTGCTAAGCCTCTATTTAATAGGAGTCTTCAAGGTGTTTACAATCCTGGTTCGCCTTTTAAATTAATGAATGCATTAGTAGCTTTACAAGAGAATGTAGTTTCCACAAACGATAGGATTGTTTGCCAAAATGGGTATAAGTTTGGAAATCGTTTTATGGGTTGCCATTGTGGAGGAGGCTCTAGAGACATGGTTTTAGGCATTCAAAAATCTTGTAACGCCTATTTTGCAAACCTTTACAGAAAAATATTAGATAAAAATGGTAATGCATCAAACGGAATAAATGTTTGGAGCAATCATGTAAAAAGTTTAGGGCTTGGTAATTATTTAAATAACGATTTAGTTGTTGGACAAAAAGGAAGAATTCCAGACAGAAACTATTACAAAAATGCCTATCCAAGAGAATTCTATTCTACTTACACATTATCTAATGCCATTGGTCAAGGAGAAGTAGCAACTACACCTATTCAATTAGCAAACATGACAGCAGCAATTGCTAATCGTGGTTTTTATTATACACCACATATTATAAAATCTATTGAAGGCGAAGTATTACCAGAAAATTTTACAAAACCAAAATACACAACAATAGACAAAAAACATTTTGAGCCTGTAGTAGAAGGCATGTACCAAGTTTATAAAAACGGTACAGCAAGTGGTCTTCAAATAAAAGATATAGAAATCTGCGGAAAAACAGGAACTGTAGAAAACTTTGCAATTATAGATAGCGTGAGAACTCAACTAACAGACCACTCTATATTTGTTGCTTTTGCACCAAAAGATAACCCAAAAATTGCACTAGCAGTATTTGTAGAAAATGGATACTTTGGTAGTAGATTTGCTGGAAGAGTAGCTAGTTTAATGATTGAAAAATATATTAATAAAACTATTTCTAGAAAAGATTTAGAAGAATGGTTATTAACGCATAGCCTAGAAAACGAATACGCAAAACCACAATCTGGAAAACCATTTAAAATTAATAGAGAAGCAGAATACCAAATTATTCCGCTTGAAGAAAACACCATGTTTCCAGATAAATCTAATATTAAGTTACTACCTTAATGAGGCAAACAGATAGACATTTTAAATTCGATTGGATTACTATTTTGCTGTTTTTTATGCTTGCAGGTTTTGGGTGGCTTAATATTTTATCTGCTTCACATTCTGGAGAGATTGTAGACTATTTTAGTTTTTCAGAGTTTTATGGTAAGCAGCTTATTTTTATAGTACTTTCTGTTGTTTTAATAACGCTAATATTATCTATAGATTCAAAGTTTTACGAGCGTTTCTCTAGTATTATCTATCTCGCCTCTCTACTCTCCTTAGTTGGCTTATTTATCTTTGGTAAGAGCATAAATGGAGCAACCTCTTGGTACGACCTAGGAGGCATGACACTTCAGCCAAGTGAATTTGCAAAAGCAGCCACAGCATTAGCAGTAGCAAAATATGTAAGCGACTTGCAAACAGACATTAAGCAATTTAAGCATCAACTTCGCATTTTTGTAATTATAGTAATTCCAGCATTTCTTATTCTACTTCAAAAAGATGCAGGAAGTACACTTGTTTATGGTGCCTTTTTCTTTGTTCTCTATCGTGAAGGTCTTCCTAAAATATATTTAATCTTAGGTACTCTTTTAATAGTTTTAGCTATTTGCGCTTTAAAATTTGGTGTTATACTCACTATAGGTATTGCATCAATAATTGTACTAAGCTACTACTTTACACTAAAAAAGAGGCCATCATTTTTACAACCATTGCTTACATTACTAATTGCACTATTAGTCGCTTTTGGTGTACGCTATACTTACGATAAACTTTTACCTGTCCATCAAAAAGATAGAATTACAATATGGTTGAGTTTAGAAAAAGATGCCGACAAGCTAGAAAAAATGAAAAAAGAAGCAGCCTATAACCTACTAGAAAGCGAAAAAGCAATTAGCTCTGGAGGATTTAAAGGCAAAGGCTTTATGGAAGGTACAAGAACTACAGGTAAATTTGTACCAGAACAGCATACCGATTATATTTTTACAACTGTAGGAGAAGAATGGGGATTTATAGGTAGCTTTAGTGTTGTGCTTATTTTTGTGTTACTTATTCTACGTATTTTACACCTCTCCGAATTCCAAAAATCGCAGTTTAGTCGTGTGTATGGCTATTCGGTTGGAGCAATATTGTTTATACATTTTCTAATAAATATTGGTATGGTTATGGGCTTAATACCTACAATTGGTATACCATTACCTCTATTTAGTTATGGTGGTTCTGGACTTTGGGGATTTACTATTCTTGTCTTTATTTTTGTGAAACTAGATTCTAATAGAATAAACGAGTGGTAGCCAATATCGCTTTAGTCTATACTAACAGTAATTAACATAAATAAACAAACTTTATTAGTAGCTTTGTAACACTGAAATTTTTCGCTTGAAAATAACTGAACAAATAAAACAACCCATCGCTTACGAAATGGATCTTTTTGAACAAAAGTTCCGTTTGGCAATGGCATCTAAAGTTGCTTTATTAAATAGAATTACACACTATATAGTTAATAGAAAAGGAAAACAAATGCGACCAATGTTTGTGTTTCTTGTAGCTAAAATGGTGTCTA
>NZ_JASJHV010000077.1:0-11705 GCF_037625555.1 Lacinutrix sp. | reverse complement strand
ATAAAACCTCTTGAGCTATTACGTTCGTTTACTTTCATTCCTGGGCTAATAAAATGCCAAAGTTGATATATTACGAAAGGAAAAGCAACAATAAAACCAGCATAAACAGAAGTCCAGATATGAGCTGAAAACTGTCCAGCCATTGTTCTGTTTTGAATAATAAAAGGAAACTCGGCTTGACAAAAAGTAGTGTCCTCAATACCAAAAAAGTTTGAGATATTACATAATAACTGATAGGTTGGAAAAGACATTTTTTTTGGCCACATAATTATATTTTCAAATATAAATGTACCAAATATAAAAGCAACAGTACCACAGATTACTATAGCCATAAATATTCTAATTAAATGCCATCTTAAATCTTCTAGATGGTCTAAAAACGACATACTATTTATATCTGTCTTTGCCATTAAATAATACCTTCTTTTATTAAATTATGTAAATGTACAACACCAGCATAATTTCCATTGTTTTCTACTAGTAATTGAGAAATACCATGAGTTTCCATGAGCTCCATTGCATCTACAGCCATGGCGTCTTCATTAA
The DNA here is from genome assembly GCF_037625555.1 of Lacinutrix sp. Taxonomy (GTDB): domain Bacteria; phylum Bacteroidota; class Bacteroidia; order Flavobacteriales; family Flavobacteriaceae; genus Lacinutrix. The sequence continues at coordinate 11,159 of NZ_JASJHV010000077.1, read as the reverse complement.
TAGTTTTTGGAAAACTACTCATTATATCTTTTGCAGTTAAGCCTGTGAAAACATCCACTTTAGTAAGCATACGTCTTAAATCACCATCTGTAATAATACCAACAATTTTATTATTTTCTACAACAGCAGTAACACCTAACATGCTTTCAGAAATCTCAATAATTACTTTTTTCACATCAGTATTTGGTTTTACTTGTGGTTTCTTATTAACAGAAGACAAATCTTGTACTCTTAAATATAATTTTTTACCCAATGCACCACCTGGATGGTATTTAGCAAAATCCTTACTCGAAAAACCACGTATTTTTAATAGGCAAACTGCTAAAGCATCTCCAATTACTAATTGTGCGGTTGTACTTGTTGTTGGTGCTAAATTATTTGGGCAAGCTTCTTTTGCAACAAAAGCGTTTAAAACAAAATCTGCTTGGGTGCCAAGAAAAGAGTCTTTATTTCCTGTAATGGCAATCATTTTGTTTTTTGCATTCTTAATTAAAGGCACCAACACTTTTATTTCTGGTGTATTTCCACTTTTAGAAATACATATTACAACATCATTTTCAAGTATTAATCCTAAATCTCCATGAATAGCATCTGCAGCATGCATAAAAACAGCAGGAGTTCCTGTAGAATTCATTGTAGCTACAATTTTAGTAGCAATAATGGCGCTTTTACCAATTCCAGTAATTATTACTCTGCCTTTAGAGTTGTATATAAGTTGCACAGCTTCAGCAAAATCTACATCAATTAAAGTCGCTAAATTATTAATAGATGCACTCTCTAGTGCTATAGTTTCTTTGGCGATTTTTAGAATAGAATCCTTAGTATTCAAAATTTATCATTTTAGGATTAGTTAGCAATTCAAAAGATTTTGTTATCTTTAAATATTACGTAAAATACTTCGTTTTTTATAATTGTTGATAATCTTGACAAATTTAGCGAAAAATTAAAAAGAATACTTTAATTATTCATACTATTAGTGTTGAATATCGAAGTTGTTTTACTAATTTAATAATGTGTAAATAATTAATCGCTTATATAGATATAGTGAAAAATCAAATACGAGCTGCCTTAAAAAAATATTTTGGATTTTCTGAATTCAAAGGATTACAAGAAACCGTTATAGAAAGTATTCTCTCTCAAAATAACACTTTTGTTATTATGCCAACTGGTGGAGGAAAATCTTTATGCTACCAATTACCAGCATTAATGCAAGAAGGAACAGCAATTGTTGTATCACCTCTAATTGCTTTAATGAAAAACCAGGTCGATTCCATTCGCGGTGTTTCAGACCATCATGGTGTGGCTCATGTTTTAAATTCTTCATTGAATAAAACAGAGATAAAACAGGTAAAAGAAGACATTACTAATGGAGTAACAAAACTATTATACGTTGCGCCAGAATCTTTAACAAAGGATGAAAACGTTGAGTTTTTACGTACTGTAAAAATATCTTTCATGGCTGTAGACGAGGCACACTGTATAAGTGAATGGGGACACGACTTTAGACCAGAATACAGAAATTTAAAAAACATAATACAACGTATTGGAGATAATATCCCAATTATTGGTCTTACAGCAACAGCAACTCCTAAAGTACAGGAAGATATACTTAAAAATTTAGGGATGCCAGATGCTACAACTTTTAAAGCATCCTTTAATAGACCAAATTTATACTACGAAATTCGCCCAAAAACTAAAAATGTAGATTCAGATATTATTCGTTTTGTAAAACAAAACGAAGGTAAAACTGGTATTGTTTATTGTTTAAGTAGAAAAAGAGTAGAAGAATTATCACAAGTTTTACAAGTAAATGGTATTAAGGCTTTGCCATATCATGCAGGTTTAGATGCGAAAACTAGAGCAAGTCACCAAGATATGTTTTTAATGGAAGACATAGATGTGGTTGTTGCAACTATAGCCTTTGGCATGGGAATAGACAAGCCAGATGTACGTTTTGTAATTCATCATGATATTCCAAAAAGTATAGAAAGCTATTATCAAGAAACTGGACGCGCAGGAAGAGATGGTGGTGAAGGCCATTGCTTAGCCTATTATGCTTACAAAGATATTGAGAAACTAGAGAAATTTATGTCTGGTAAGCCAGTAGCAGAGCAAGAAATTGGGCATGCACTTTTACAAGAAGTTGTAGCGTATTGCGAAACATCTATATCCAGAAGAAAATTTATTTTGCACTATTTTGGTGAAGAGTTTGATTCTGAAACTGGAGAAGGTGGTGATATGGACGATAATATGCGCCATCCAAAGAAGCAGTATGGAGCCAAAGAGGAAGCTATGTTATTTATAGGAATTGTACAGGCTACAAATGAAAAATATAAATCTAAAGATTTAGTTAGCGTTATTACTGGTAACTCTAATGCAATGATTAGTTCTCATAAAACCGATACTCTACCATTTTTTGGTAATGGTAAACATAAAGACAAAAAATATTGGATGGCATTATTGCGTCAAATTTTAGTTGCAGGCTATCTTAAAAAAGATATTGAAACTTATGGTGTAGTAAAACTTACAAAAGAAGGAAAAGCATACATGCAGAGTCCTAAATCTTTTATGATGACAGCAGATCATACCTTTGATGCTTCCCATGATGATTATATAGTAACAGCTTCTAAAGGAGGAGGAGCAGTTGTTGATGAGGCACTAATGAAAATGTTAAAAGACCTCAGAAAAGCAAGTGCTAAGAAATTAGGTGTGCCTCCATTTGTAATATTTCAAGATCCATCTTTAGAGGATATGGCTTTAAAATATCCAATTACTTTAGCTGAACTCTCTAATGTTCATGGTGTAGGCGAAAGTAAAGCAAGAAAATACGGAAAAGACTTTGTAGCACTAATAGATAGGTATGTAGAAGAAAACGATATCATGAGACCAGACGATTTTGTTGTAAAATCTACAGGTACAAACTCTGGTTTAAAACTTTACATTATTCAAAATGTAGACAGAAAATTACCGTTAACAGATATTTCTTCTGCAAAAGGTATGCAAATGGCAGATTTTATAAAAGAAATGGAAGCAATTGTATATTCAGGTACAAAGCTTAATATTAATTATTGGCTAGACGATTTACTAGACGAAGACCAACAAGAAGAACTACATGATTATTTCATGGAATCTGAAACCGATAAAATTGACGTTGCAATAGACGAGTTTGATGGTGATTACGATGATGAAGAATTACGTCTCTATCGTATTAAATTTATAAGTGAAGTTGCCAACTAACCTAATAATTAATCTATAATAAACTAAAAAGCGTATTTATATTTATAAATACGCTTTTTAGTTTATGTTAAAACAATTTGTTAACCTTTAAGGTGTAAAATAAGTATATAACTATTCTTCCTTTTTATAGATTAAGAAAACATGTGTCTCTTTTTTAACAAATAAAGTAAGTGTTTTAATATTGGAGCGTTTTATTTTTTCTACATCATTTTTTTCTATTTGAAAGTCTATTTTAGTAACATAGCCTTCTAAAGGATGTGCTGGTTCAGATTCTAACTCAGGCATATCAGAATTTAGCTTTAAATTATAATTATTGCCTTCTATATCCAATGTAGCACCATTTTTTGTTTTAACTTTTAAACGGCCAACAATAAAGGTTTGTAAATAATAATAACCTCCTAATTCATTATACCCAACATACATAATACTATTGTTGGACAAGGCTAAAGGCTCATTCTCACTAGAACTAATTACTGTTTTAATATAATCTTCGTTACTGGTATCATCTCCTTTTTGCTTACTGTTAATTAGTTTTCCAAAAACTCCCATAGTCATATTTAATTTGTTTCAAATCTAATAAAATTCAATTTAAAAGTAATTAAAAAGACACTTCAAAAAAAAGGTAGAACACATTACATAAAACTTTTAACTTCTTACTATCTTTGCACCTCATTAAAAAAACAAGACAATGCAAGACGGTTTATACGCAAAATTTAACACGAATAAAGGTACAATTTTAGTAAATCTAGAATTTGAAAAAGCACCTGGAACAGTAGGTAATTTTGTTGCTTTAGCAGAAGGTAATTTGGAAAACTCTGCTAAGCCTCAAGGAACACCATATTATGATGGTTTAATATTTCACAGAGTAATTGCAGATTTCATGATTCAAGGTGGTTGTCCACAAGGAGCAGGAACTGGAAGTCCAGGATATAAGTTTGACGATGAGTTCCATCCAGACCTAAAGCACAGTGGACCAGGAGTTTTATCTATGGCTAACTCTGGACCAGGAACTAACGGAAGTCAGTTTTTTATTACGCATATTGCTACAGACTGGTTAGATGGAAATCATACTGTTTTTGGTAATGTAATAAAAGGACAAGATATTGTAGATTCTATAGCTCAAGGCGATAAAATTGAAACTTTAGAGATTGTAAAAGTTGGTGCAGTAGCAGAAAAGTTTAATGCAATTGAAGCATTTAGATCTTTCGAAGGCGCATGTGAAAAAAGAATAGCAGAAGAAAGAGCAGCAAAAGCAGCAGAATTAGATAAATATTCAGCAGGTTTTGAGCAAACTGAAAGCGGTTTGCGTTACCAGATTCTTCAAAAAGGAGATGGAGCTCAAGCAGAAAAAGGAAAAACAGTTTCTGTACATTATAAAGGAACATTAACAGATGGTACAGTGTTCGATTCTTCATACAAACGTAACGAGCCAATTGATTTTGCTCTAGGAATGGGACAAGTAATTGCAGGTTGGGATGAAGGTGTTAGCTTACTAAAAGTAGGAGATAAGGCACGTTTTGTAATACCAAGTGATTTAGGTTATGGCTCTAGAGGAGCAGGAGGAGTTATACCAGCAGATGCTACTTTAATTTTCGATGTAGAGCTTATGAAAATTAGCTAGTAAACCATTTTTTGTAAAAAAAGGTGCGTTTCTCTATAAATCATTAAAGTTATCCTTAAAATTTAGTAACAAAAATAATTTTAAAACGTCTCATTTATATGAGGCGTTTTTTTATGCGCAACATTTAGTACTTTTATAAAATATTTGGCAACCAATCTAAAACATAAATAATGAAATTAAAACACTCTATTTACGCACTTTTTTTAATGCTAATGCTAGCCTGTGGTGAGACTGCTAATTATACTTCAGAATTTATTGAAGACACAACAGGACGTTATTTGCTTACCGAAAATGAAGTTATTGAGGTTTATTATGAAAATAATGAGCTTTTTTTAAAATGGAGAGGTAAAGATAAAATTGAACCGTTGTATTTAGGTAATAACACTTATTTTATCAAGGAAATGAATAAGAAAATTGAATTTTTAAAATCTGAAGAATCTCAAATTTATACTATCTCCGAAATACCTGAAAACAATACCGAAACCAATGAAAGAGTAACTTATAAAAAATTATCAGACTCTATTAAAGTTCCAAGTACCTATTTAAATGATAAAGAATATGACAAGGCATTGGAAGGCTATTTGGAAATTCAAAAATTAGATTCTAATAGTGCGTATTTAAATCAATACGATTTTAATAGATTGGGTTATAAATATATTGATGATAAAAATTATATAGACGCAATAGAGGTTTTTAAGTTAAACGCTGTATTACACCCAACAAGTGATAATGTTTACGATAGTTTGGCAGATGCTTACGCTAAAAGTGGAGACAGTTTAATAGCCTTAGAGAATTATAAAAAAGCATTGAAATATAATACTGGAAATAGAAGAGCTAAACAGTTTATTAAAGTTTACAGTGAAAAAGAATAAGATTTTTAAATAGATAAATGATTGACCAAAAATTAGAAATCTTAAAATATCCAATAGGAAAGTTTAAGTGTCCTACAGAAATTATATCTCAACATATTACAGATTGGATTCTTGTTTTAGAACAATTTCCAAACCGCCTAGGCTTTAGTTAAAAATCTTGATAATATATAGCTCAATACTCCTTACAGCCCAGGTGGTTGGACAATAAGACAAGTTATTCATCACATAAGCGATAGTCACCATAATAGTTATACTCGTTTTAAATGGGCTATTACAGAAGATAATCCTGTAATAAAAGCATACGATGAAAACGCATAGTCACAACTACACAATTATAATGATATTATTTAAAATTCATTATTGCATATAAAAGTTATTCATGCAAAATTAGTTTGCTTTTTAAAAGGCTTAACTAGTGAAGACTTAAAACGCACATTTATACATCCTGATGGAAATGAAACAGTTGCATTAAACGAAAATTTAGGAATTTATGCGTGGCATAGTAATCATCATTTTGCACATATAAAGAGTTTAATGGAAAGAGAAAATTGGATTTAGTTTAATAAATCTAGTTGCTCATCAATTTCATTATGGATTTGTTCTAATTCTTGATAATACTCCTCAGAATCTTCTGAAATTACTTTTCTAAATAATTTAAAAGTCATAAGTCTTAAGTCTTAGCTTATAGTATTTTAGCAAAATTTTATTTTGTTCTAGGAAATCAATCGATAAGTTTTCTATAGTATTTGTTTTATTTATAATTTCAATATTTTCCTCCCATTTTGGAATAATTATTTTATCAAGCTCGTTAAGCAAAGACGCTTTAGATTCTGTATCTATATTGTTATAAAAAACTAAAGTTTCAGATTCGTTTTTTGAAAATTTAGCAATTTCATTTTCATAAATTTCATATTCCTCACCATCTGGAGAAAGAAAAATATATCCAAAAATTCCAATAAATAGTATTAACAAAGCCATAAAACTAATTCCAGCAGCTTTCCATCCAGAATAAAACTCATTACCTAATGCTTTATGTTTATTTAATGTCTCTCCAAGAATTTTTTCTACTATTAAATATATAATTCCTGAATATACTAGTGGTATAATTTGATTTGGAATTCTATCTATTATGTTCTCTGGGATTGTAAACAGTGAAACAAACAGTATAATAGTAGCAATTATTCCAATTATTAGAGCTTTTTTTCCTTCGTCAGGTTTGTTTAAAGAAAGATAGTTTTCCCTAATTAAATAACCAGCTGCTAAAGGTCCACCTATAAATGTCGCTATTCCAATAGTTTTTTGAGAATAAAATTTTAAGTGACTTGTTTTTTTTTTTTTGTTCCATTATACTTTTTTAATTATTTTTCACGACCAGTAAATTTTTCCATTGTACTGTAAATGCCAAGAAAGCTACCAGCAAACCAATCGAAGAAATTAATAGACATAAATGCTTGACCTAATTTTATGAAACGATACATGTAACCAGGAATAGTTACCATTTTTTTGTTTTTTAAAATAGCTTTAAATATAGTAAGGGCAGCTGCTTCAGGCTTAAGTATTGGTATTTTAGAATTTACACCATCAAACATTCCTGTATTTATATAATAAGGCATTATTGTAGTAACATGTATTTTTTTATTTAGCTTTTTCATTTCCAATCTTAAACTATCAGACCATCCTATTAAAGCCCATTTGCTCGCCACATAAACAGACATTTTTGGATTAGAAATTAAACCACCAGAAGATGCAATATTGCAAACATGACCAGAGTTTTTAGCTAACATTCCTTCTAAAAAAGCATGCGTAATAAGCATAGGAGCATTTGCATTAATGTCTATGGTTTTGTTAATGTCTTGAGTTGAGTGTTCATAAAAATATTTACCAATAATAATACCTGCATTATTAATAAGGTAGTCTAAACTTCCAAAATCTTGTATTACTTTTTGTGCAATCTCTTGTATTTGATCTCCATTAGAAACATCTATTGTATAGCCAATAATTTTTCCTAAAGACGAAAACTTAGAGATGGTTTCTGCAATACTTACTTCATTAATATCCCAAATAATAACTGTAGCTTGTTTTTCTAGAAATAGACGAGCTAAAATTTTTCCAATACCTGATGCTCCTCCTGTGATTAGTACTGTTTTTCCTTGTAATTGCTTCATTTGTATACTTTAAACTTAGAGAAACAAATATACCTTTTTAACATCTAATTTGCCTTAGCAATTCTACTTTCATATATTTAACTCATGAGCAACACCATCCAATTCGACGATTTTACAAAAGTAGATATTCGTGTAGGTAAAATACTAGAAGTTAACGATTTTCCAGAAGCTAGAAATCCAACATATCAATTAGTTATAGATTTTGGAGGTTTAGGAGTAAAAAAATCTTCAGCTCAAATAACAGCAGTTTACAAAAAAGAACAATTACTAAACAAGCAAATTCTTGCAGTTGTAAATTTCCCAAAAAAACAAGTAGGCAAATTTACGAGCGAATGTTTAGTTCTTGGAGCCGTAAATGGAAAAGATGTAATATTACTTAACCCAGAGGCTAACATTAAAAACGGAACTCCTGTATCTTAATTATGGAGACTTTAGATAGTATTATTATAAACTATGATACTCAAGGACTTTGGGTATTAAATATTGCTCTTGCAATTGTAATGTTTGGTGTCGCCTTGGGTATTGCTGTAAAAGATTTTAAGCTATTATTTAAAGAGCCTAAATTGTTAATTGCAGGTGTTTTGTCTCAGTTTGTTTTATTACCCTTCATAACATTTTTAGTTGTTTTGTTGCTAAAGCCACAGCCTAGTATTGCTTTAGGCATGTTTATGGTTGCTGCTTGTCCTGGAGGGAATATTTCTAATTTCATGACGCATTTAGCAAAAGGCAATACCGCTTTATCTATAAGCTTAACAGCTTTTGCAACTATATTAGCAGTCTTTTTAACACCAATTAATTTTGAATTGTATGGTAATTTATACACACCAACTGCAATATTATTAGAAGAAGTTCATCTTAGTTTTCTTCAATTATTAAAGCTGGTTACCTTAATACTAGGAATTCCTTTAATACTTGGTATGTTGGTGAGACATAAATATGAAACTTTGGTAATTAGGCTTTCAAAATTATTAAAACCATTATCTATAATAGTATTTATAGCTATAGTTTGTATTGCTTTTTATAATAATTTAGATGTTTTTGTTGGCTACGTTAAAAATGTAATTGGCATTGGTATTTTTCATAACGCTTTGGCATTATTGCTAGGCTTTTTAGTAGCTAAGTTGTTTAAACTTTCATTTAAAAACCAAAAAACAATAATGATAGAAACAGGTATTCAAAATTCTGGATTGGGATTGCTGTTAATCTTTACGTTTTTTAATGGCTTAGGTGGTATGGCCTTAATTGCAGCTTTTTGGGGAATATGGCATATTATTTCTGGATTAATTTTATCTCTATATTGGTCTCGTAAAACGAATTAAAAATAACAATTTGAAATCACTTTTACTTTTTTGCGTTAGAACTTACATTAATATAGGTTTGTTTTTTTATTTCAAGAAAATTGAAGTTAAAAAGTTAGGTCTTATACCAAAGGATAAACCAGTTCTTTTTTTGGGTAACCACCAAAATGCTTTAATAGATCCATTAATTATGGCTGTGAGTTCTGGTAGGACTGCTTATTTTTTAACTCGAGCTCAAGTTTTTAAAAAACCATTGGTAAGTAAGGTTTTAAAAACCTTAAAGCTTATTCCTGTATATCGTGTTAGAGACGGATGGCAAAACATAACTCAAAACAATGAAATCTTTAGTCAGTGTGTTTCTATATTAAATACAAATCAAGCTGTTACTATTTTCCCAGAAGGAAGCCATAATTTAAAACGTACTGTAAGGCCTTTAAGTAAGGGTTTTACAAGAATAGTTTTAGGTGTTTTAGAGGAAAATAAAGCGTCTAAACTACAGCTTATTCCAGTTGGGTTAAACTACAATGATGCGGAAGCTTTTTCAGATGAAGCCTTAGTTGTTTTTGGTAAACCTATTGAAGCCTCAAAATATATTCTAGAAGATAAGAATCTTGCTATTAAAAACTTAAAGCATGACGTTCATCAAGCATTAACAAAGCTCACAACACATATTGATCAAGAGCTTTATAATAGTACATTATCTAAGTTAGAAGATTTAAATGTTAACTTTTTAGAACCAGAAAAAGTAAATTCCTGTATAAAATCTAATTTTAAAGTTTGTAGTACAAAAGCTCTAAATAGTAACAATTACATAAAATCATTTTTTAAATTTCTATTAAAAGTATTTTGTGTGTTGCCATATTTTATATGGAAGAAAGTTGCACAACCTAAAATTAAAGAAATAGAATTTACAGCCACTTTTAGGTTTGCGTTATCGATTACTCTTGTGCCTTTATGGATTGTTTTTGTAGCCATAATTTTAACTCTTCTTTTTTCTGTAAGCGTAGCGTTTTATTTTATTATTTCAACTTTAATTATTGCTTTGCTGGCAGTAAAATTATAGCATAAAAAAAAACACTATCTCTTTTTAGAAATAGTGTTTTCCGACCTAACTGTAAACAGTTAAATGCTAATAGCATTTTATATATCGTCGAAATCTACATCTGTAAATCTGCTTTCTGCAGAAGTTCCACTTTCTGTTGATTCTCCAGTTTCAGAGGTTACAGTTGCTTTAGTTGGAGCAGGAGTGTCATATTCTTTCTTAAAATCTTTTTGATGACGATCACTAATTACTTCATCGCCTTTTTCAGCAATAACATAATCTGTCATTTCTCTTAAAATATCATTAAACTCATTAAAATCTTCTTTGTATAAGTAGATTTTGTGCTTTTTATAGTGAAACGATCCATCTTCGTTTGTAAATTTTTTACTTTCTGTAATTGTTAAATAGTAGTCTCCAGCTTTAGTAGCGCGAACATCAAAGAAATAAGTACGTCTTCCAGCTCTTAAAACTTTCGAATAAATTTCCTCTTTCTCCATCATCTCGTTGTTATGCATAATAGTTATTTGTTAGTATTGTCTTTTCCAAAAATATAAAAAAAATAAAGTCACACAACATTTTAAGGTTTTTCTTTTAATAACTTATTACCTATAACGTTGTATTTTCACTCAATTGTTTAAGATAGAGTTCTTTGTAATAGCCATCGCTATCAATTAGTGTATTGTGTGTGCCTTTTTGTACAATTTTGCCGTTGTCTAGCACAATAATATGATCAGCATTTTTTGCTGAGGAAATTCTATGACTTACAATAATAGTTGTTTTGCCTGCAGATACCTTTTTAAGATTATTTAAAATCTTTTCTTCGGTTTCTGTATCTACAGCAGAAAGACAATCGTCGAACAATAATATTTTTGGATCTTTAATAATAGCTCTTGCTATAGACACGCGTTGCTTTTGTCCACCAGA
>NZ_JASJHV010000076.1:0-8278 GCF_037625555.1 Lacinutrix sp. | reverse complement strand
TAAATTAAAAAATAATTATTGTAATTATGGTTTTTTAAAACCCTAGTTATTAACTACTTATAGACTGTGTTTATTAACAATTGTTTATAACGTAAAAAGCCTATCTTAATTAAGATGGGCTTTTTAATGTTATTTAAAAGGAGTAGATTATTTTCTTCTCGCTTCTTTAATTCTAGCTTTCTTACCAGTAAGACCTCTAAAGTAAAAGATTCTAGCTCTACGAACTTGACCTCTTTTGTTTACTTCAATCTTCTGTAATGCAGGTAAGTTAACTGGGAAGATACGCTCTACACCAATTGTTCCAGACATTTTTCTAATAGTAAAAGTTTCTGATGTTCCAGTTCCTCTTCTTTGTAAAACAACACCTCTAAAAAACTGTGTTCTACTTTTTTCACCTTCACGAATTTCGTAGTATACAGTAATTGTATCTCCTGCTGAAAATTCTGCAAAGTCTTTTTTTGGTACAAACTCGTCTTGTACAAATTTAATTAAAGATTCCATCTTTATTTATTTTTTTATATTAATCCAGAACAACATTCGCGAACATCGCCAGAGGTTAACCCGAAATTGGCTTCAAAAATAAGTATTAATTACTAATCTGCAATAACTTTTTAATTCTTTTTAAATTATTTTAATTGTATTGGTATCCAAACGGTTTCTTCAGAATCTGCTTGGTTATGTTTGTATTTATCACCTAAAATATTAAAATGTGGTCTGTTATCTAATTGGTATTTAGATTTTGGTAACCAATTATGGTATATATAGGACATAAAAACACCAAAGTCTTTTGCTAACCCTTTATAATTAAACACAGCATACAATCCTGTTTCAAGATTTAAAGTTTTCATTTCTGCTGGAATAGAATTATGATCTTTTACCTCAATGGCTGCCCACTTAACGAACGTGTTTTCTGGGCTAAAATTTTTAAGGTAGTTGTTGTTGTATATTAATACTTCTAACAAATCTGTACTTAACGCGTTTTTTATGTTTTTTTGTCTAGGCATAAAACTAGAGAATAATTCGAATGTTTTATCTTCTACCAAAGACATATTAATAGACTGTCCAACTAATTTTTTATATTCTAGAACTAGTATTTTTGGCGATTGAGTCATTTTAAAGATTTGGCTTTTTAATATATTTTAGATTTTTAAAGAGATTATTAATCTTCTAGTAAGTCTGGTCTTCTTTCTATTGTTCTTTTATAAGCTTGTTCTTCACGCCATTTTTCTATGTTTGCAGCATGTCCGCTAAATAAAATCTCTGGCACTTTGAAACCCTTGTAATCTCTAGGTTTTGTGTAAATAGGAGGTGCTAAAAGATTGTCTTGAAAACTATCTGTTAGTGCAGAAGTTTCGTTACCTAGAACTCCAGGTATTAATCTAATTATAGAGTCGCACAAGACAGCAGCACCTAATTCTCCTCCAGATAATACATAGTCTCCAATCGATATTTCTCTAGTTACAAACATATCTCTTACACGTTGGTCTACACCTTTATAATGACCACAAAGAATAATGATATTTTCTTTTAACGAAAGCGTATTTGCCATGCTTTGGTTTAAGGTGTTGCCATCAGGTGTCATATATATAACATCGTCGTAGTCGCGTTCAGCTTTTAATCCAGTAATGCATTTGTCTATAGGTTTGCAACTCATTACCATTCCGGCTCCTCCACCAAACTGTGTGTCGTCTATAGATTTGTAATTATCTGTTGTATAGTCTCTTAAATTATGAAAGTGTACAGATACTAGATTAGCATCTATAGCACGTTTTAGAATTGATGCTTCAAACGGGCTTTTAAGTAATTCTGGTAAAACGGTAATAATGTCTATTCTCATTATGCTTCTTATATGTATACAAAGATAAATTAAATCGATTGAATACTTATTAGTAAAACAGGAGTGTTTAATTAGATATTAGTTTTTAAGTTTTATTATATTTAAATTTACAGCACGATTAATCTCTTTTTTAAAGTAATCTTATGGTTGTAATAAGTATTTTAGTGAGGTGTTAATTTTTTGATAATAAAAACACTTAATGTTTAATTTTATTTAAATTTGTTAGACAAAATATACAATAATGAAAGGTCTACTTATAAAAATCACTACAATAGTTTTTGGGTTATTAATTCCATTACAAAATAATCTAATTACACCAAATAAAACTTCTCAAGATTTTAAAGGGCAAGCTTATTATATGTCTAAAACCAGAATGGACCTTGGAAATTGGGGAGCACGCTTAAGTGAAGCTCAAAAAAAACAGGTTGCGGCTAGAATGCAAGGTAGATTAGAAAAAACTTACATATTAACTTTTAATAAAGAAGAATCCTTATTTAAAGAGGAAGATAAGTTAGATGCACTTTCTGGTGCAACCGATTCTTGGGGAAAAAACTTTACTCCAGGAGCTCAATACAAAAATATAAAAACCATTACTCAAATACAGAATCAAGAATTTTATGGTAAACAATTTTTAGTAAAAGATAGTTTACAACCCATTACTTGGAAAATAACTGGTGAAAAAAAAAAAATTGGAAAGTACAATTGTTTTAAAGCAACAGCATTAATAACTTCTAATGAATTGACATGGTATGCTTTTTCATGGGATAAATTAAGAACTAAAGAAAAAGATGCAAGTGAAGCAGGTGATGATGAAACAGAGTTGGTAGAGATAACCCAGGTAGAAGCTTGGTTTACACCACAAATACCTGTTGGGCATGGACCACTAGAGTATTGGGGTCTTGCAGGCTTAATACTAGAAGTAAGCGCTGGAGATACGACCTTACTATGTTCTAAGCTTATTTTAAATGCTGGAGATGAAGTAGAAATTGCAGCTCCAAAAAAAGGAACAGAAGTTACTAAACTTGAATATCAAGATATGATTTTAAATAAAATGAAGGAATTTAGAGATAATAGAGGAGGTAGAGGTCGTTAATTTACTCTAGTCATGAAATAAGTCATTTCAAATCCCATTTCTTCAATAGCGCAATTAAAATATATTTTATCGCCTTTAATATCTGTTATGTTTACTATCATTTTTTTACCTATAATAATTTCATAGTCATGAATATTACTGCTTGTTTTTAGGTAAGTAAATATGTGAGTACACTCATCTATCCATTCTATAGAGCTTGTAAACGTCTCGCCAGTGTTAAGATTAGTTTCTATTTGTTCGGTTTCAGTTCTTTCTATTATGCAGCGTAGGTTTATTTTATTATCATTTAATTTAAACTTGAGAAAAGCTAAAATTTACAGCTAAAATTAATAAGATTGCTATTTTAAAAGTTGTTTTCATAATTTAATTGAAGCTCTCATTTTGCCAAATTTAGTGTAAATCTTTATCTTTTTTCCAGCCTAATTTTTCGTATAAATCCTTCGCAGGATTGTTTGTTTCGGTTTGTAGCAGAACAAATTTATAGCCGTCCTTTTTTGTTTTTTCCTTTGCTTGTTTTAATAAAGCAGCTCCAATTCCCTTTTTTCGTTCGCTTTTTAGAATAAACAAATCGTTTAAGATATAGATTGGCTTCATTGAAACAGAAGTAAAACTATGGAATAGGTTCATAAAGCCTATAGCTTTGTATTCCGCGTAAGCGATATAAATTATTGTGTCTTATTTCTCTAAACGTACTTTTAAAAATTGTTTTGCAGCTTCAGGATCACTAGTTTGTTTATAAAAAACACGATAGTCATCGAATAAAGGTAATAGGTCTTTAAGATGTCGTATTTCTGTTCTAATAATAATCATTCTGTTGGTTAAAAAGTGAATATAAAACAGTAAAAAAACAATAAAAAAAATTACAGATTCTCAAATTGTGTAATTAAAACGAACTTGGTTAAAACGTTTTAAATGTATTTAATTTGCGTTTTTTTGTTTATTAATTTCATCTTGTAATTGTCTGCGAACTTTTTGTTCTCGTTCTAAAGCAAACCGTCTATGTTCTTGAAATTCTTCTTCGGTTTCTTCTAAAGTTTTCTTCGCTTCTTTTGTAATGGCATTACTATTTTTAAATTTATACATAAAAAATAATGCTAAAGCTAATAATGCAGCAATAATAGACCACATTAATGTATTGTATGCGCCTTTACTCATTTGAATACCAAATAAAGACATATTGTCTTTCTCTGTATTGGTTTGGTTTAAATTATCTTGAGTTGTAGATAAGCTAGTTTTTAGTTTTGAGATTTCTTCATTTCGGTTAACGACTATTTTTTTGGTATCGTTAAGTGATTTATGTATAGCATTTAAAGAATCTAAAGTGTTTCCTTTTAGTTTTTCTATCCAGTCTATTCTAATCACTTCGTAACGTTGTCCTCTCTGATCTTTCCATTCATAAGATTTTTTAGTTAGATACTCAAATTGGCTTTCTATAGAACCACTGTCTAATGATCGTTTTTCATACTCTTCTCTAGTTTCAGTTTGGGCTTGAATTTGTAGAGTAAAAAAGGCTAGTAATAATAGTAATGTAGCTTTTGTAAGATTCATTTTTAATGTGTTGTTTATTTGCTGCTGCGAAAGTAAAAAATATTGTTCAGTTTTGTTGAATAAGTTTAAACGAGTTTGTTGCTTTATACCATAAAAGCCTCACAAATAGTGAAGCTTTTATATATACGTTTTAAAACTATAGTTTAGATGTTAATGGTGCTTAATTCTATAGTGTTTTGAATATTGTTTTCGTCTAAACTGTATTGGTAAACTCCAGAATCACCAACAAGTATTAGTTGGTTGTTTTTTATAATCACATCAAAAGCATCATGATTTATGTTATGAACTAGTTGTATGTTCATTGGGTCTGAAATATCGAAAATTTTAACTTCGTCATCGCAAATAATAAGGTAATCGTTATATAAGCCAAGGCCAATAGGTTTTGTTAAGTTTCTAGTAGAAAGTAACACTGGATTTTGAATATCTTCAATATTATAAATTTCTAATTGGTTTAAGGTATTACCACACCCAATATCTGAATGTAAGGTTACAAACGCATGAGTTTCGTTTGCAACAACAGGATCACATGCTGTAAAATGTAGAGCTTCAGATATATATTCTGGAGTTTCAGGATTTGCAACACTATAAATATACATGCCATTTTGAGAGCCAATAAAGAGAAATTGTTTAAAGTTAAATAGTGTTTCGATGTTAAAGCCAATTTGTATTTCGTTTACTTGATCGGGTTGTTCGTTATCAATAATACTAAATACATTTAAATCTTGATTATCTACAGTGTATAAATAGTTATCATAGGTTGCAAAACGAGCAAGAGATCCTCCTTGTCCTGTTATTTCATTAGAGGCACTAAAGTTTCCAATATCATTGCTGTCAGATTCGCATGCAAAAACAAAAAGTAGAATTAAAATTAAGTTATATTTTTTCATGTTTCTATTCAATTAAAGTCCAATTAATAATCACTTCGTTATCTGCTATGTAATTGTAACAACAATTATTTGGTGATGCTAACTCTGGAAATGTATTACTAATACGTTTTGTGATTTCTAAAGTGCTATTAGTAAAATTTGGTTTCAAAGCAATTAAATCTGTAGCATTATTAATATAAAGTATTTCGTTTGTTATACTTAAGTCTGTTGAGCCTAATACCTTTATAAAAGCCATGTTTACAGGAGCCGAAGGATTTGAATTATCGAAAACATGAAAACCTGTATTTGGCTTGTTTATAAATAGAAAGTTGTCTTTTACATAAATTTTACCGGTTTCTAGAATAGGTTCCGCTGGTAAAAGTTGTGTTGAACTTTCAAACTCTGTTCTTAACATGGTTACAGCTTCATATTGTTGCTGTGGCTCAAAAGGAGGATTAACACCATCATCTACTTTTCCCCAAATAACGAGTTTAAAACAAGTAGTATTAGTAGATAAAAGACTTTATTGGTTGGTTTGTTCATAGTCGTTATTTTTTTATAGATGCAGAATATGTAATAAGGTTGCGTGTAATTTTGTTAAATATTGAGCAAAAAAAATCTCACAATCTTTGTGAGATTTTTATATTTATTTAGATCAACTATTTACACTATTAATAATAGGTAAAACGTCTTACTTTTGCAATATGTTTTGCTAGACGAATAACTTGATGGCTATAACCATACTCGTTATCGTACCAAACATAAAGAATAGCATTTTTTCCGTCTTTTCTCACTATTGTTGCTTTACTATCGTAAATAGAAGGAGCAGAACTTCCAACAATGTCGCTAGATACTAGCTCATCGTTCATTTCATATTTAATTTGCTCTACAAGGTCACCTTCTAAAGCATATTTTTTTAATGTTGCATTCATACTATCTAAACTAGCTTTAGATTCTAATTCTAAATTTAGTATGGCTAAAGAGCCATTAGGAACAGGAACTCTAATAGCGTTAGATGTTAGTTTGCCTTCAAAACTAGGTAAAGCTTTAGATACAGCTGCTCCAGCACCAGTTTCTGTAATTACCATGTTTAATGCTGCAGCACGACCACGTCTATATTTTTTATGAAAATTATCTACTAAATTTTGGTCGTTTGTGTAGGCATGAATAGTTTCTAAATGTCCACTTTTAACTCCAAATGTGTTTTCTACTGCTTTCAAAATAGGAGTAATAGCATTTGTTGTACAAGAAGCTGCAGAGAATATGTCTATTTCATCTGGATTGTTTTCTAAATGATTTACACCATGCACAATGTTTGGAACGCCTTTGCCTGGAGCAGTTAATAAAACTTTATCTGCTCCTGGAGAGTTTTTTAAACGTGTTAATGCTTCTTTGTCTCTAAAAACACCAGTATTATCGATAATTAACGCATTGTTAATATCGTATTTTGTATAATCTATATCTTCTGGTTGGTTAGCAGAAATGACACGTACTGTTGTACCATTTATAATTAAAGATTCGTTTTCTAAATCTACTGAAACAGTACCTGAGAAATCACCATGAACAGAATCGTTACGTAATAAAGAAGCTCTTTTTTCTAAAACAACCGCATCGTTTTTACCACGTGTTACAATTGCACGTAAACGCAATTGGCTTCCTTTTCCTGTTCTTGTCATTAATTCACGAGCAACTAAACGTCCAATTCGTCCAAAACCATAAAGTACGACATCTTTAGGAGTGATTTCTTCTGCTTTACCTGCTCCTTTTAGTTTAGTAGAAACAAAAGCAAGTGCATTAGAATGTTTTTCCTCCTCTATATGGTATTCGTAAGTTAATTTACCAATATCTAATTTAGCAGGTGGAAAATCTAATGTTTTAATAGCTTGAGCAATTTCTACTGAATCAAAAACTGAAATTGGTTTTTGTACAAACTCACCAGCATATTCATGAAGGTTTAAAATTTGGCTAACGTTTCGGTCTATTAATTGGTTTCTAAAAAGAACTAATTCTACAGAGTTATCGTACCAAAGTTCACTAACAATTTTAATAAATTCTACAGTAGCACGACGTTTATCTGCTTGAAATGCTAATTCGTTTTCGTAGGTTTCTTTAACTGGCATTCGTTTAGGTATTTAGTGTGTTGTTAAATTGTTTTTAGTTTCACTGATTTTTTTCTTCAGCTGGACTTAATTGTTTATCATTAAATCTATTTAGTTTCGCTAAATATTTTTGCAAAAGTATATATTTCAAAGGTTTTCGTAAAGGATTTTATATAAAAAAACAAAAGCACTTTAGTTTGTTCTAAAATGCTTTTGTTTTTGAGAATTATAAGATGTTTATCTAAAACCATATTTTAATTCTTGATCAGAAGAGTTGATTAATTCAACAACTAAGGGAGTATATTGATCTTTGTTTTTAATTATTTTTTGAACCTCATCTACAGATTTTACAGAAACACCATTAATTTTAGTAATAATATTTCCAGACTCAATACCTTCTTGTCGTAAATATTTTGCATATTCTCCAACTAGTTTTATAATTTTCACACCACTTTCTACTTTGTATTTTCTTAAGTCTTCAGGTTTTGCATTCTTAATTACTGCAATGTTATTTATTATAACAGTATTGTTTTTTAATAATGTAACACTTGCTTCTTTTTGCTCTCCATTTCGTAAAAAATAAACATTAACAACATCATTTGGTCTTTTAGTGTTTAAATAACCTCTTAGATCTGAAAATTTATTAATTTCAATCCCATCAATTTTTTTAATAATATCTCCACTCTTTAATCCTGCAATTTCAGCACCAGTATCTTCTTCAACATCATCTACATAAAAACCTTCAGTTTCTCCTACACCAAGTTTTTCAGCATAAATACTGTTTAATGAATTTCCTGTAACACCCAAAATTCCATTCTGTACATTACCAAATTCC
>NZ_JASJHV010000075.1:0-39873 GCF_037625555.1 Lacinutrix sp. | reverse complement strand
CTATCGGTACATACAATTGTATCTTTTGATTTCGCAACATCTGTAATACCAGGATGGCACACTACTATTTTTCCACCTTATTTTGTAGCAGGTGCAATTTTCTCAGGATTCGCAATGGTAAATACACTACTTATAATTATGAGAAAAGTGTGTAGTTTAGAAGATTATATTACTGTTCAACACATTGAATTAATGAATATTGTAATCATGATTACAGGTTCTATAGTTGGTGTAGCATACATAACAGAGTTATTTGTAGCATGGTATTCTGGTGTAGAGTATGAGCAGTATGCATTCTTAAACAGAGCAACTGGACCTTACTGGTGGGCATATTGGGCTATGATGTCTTGTAACGTGTTTTCTCCTCAGTTTATGTGGTTTAAAAAATTACGTACAAGTATTATGTTTTCTTTTGCAATATCAATTGTAGTAAATATTGGTATGTGGTTCGAGCGTTTTGTAATTATTGTAACATCTTTACATAGAGATTATTTACCATCTTCTTGGACAATGTTTTCTCCAACATTTGTTGATATTGGAATTTTTATTGGAACTATAGGATTCTTTTTTGTATTATTCTTATTGTATTCTAGAACATTCCCAGTAATAGCACAAGCCGAGGTTAAGACTATTTTAAAGTCTTCTGGAGATAAATATAAAAACATTAGAGATAGAGGAGATAGTTTAGTAGGTACAGGTGCAGATGCTAGAACATCTAATGTTGATAACAAAGAACAAAAAAATAATAAAGAGTAGCATATGGAAGCTTTAAAAGTAATTCACGCTATTTATAACGATGACGATGTGTTAATGGCTGCCGTTAAAAAGGTAAAAGCCGAAAGACATCACATTGAAGAAATATATACGCCATTTCCAGTCCATGGACTAGATAAGGCTATGGGTTTAGCGCCAACAAGAATAGCAATCGCTGCATTTATGTACGGTTGTGTAGGTCTAGCAGTAGCAACATTAATGATGAATTTCATTATGATTGATGATTGGCCTCAAAACATTGGAGGTAAACCAAGTTTTAGCTATTTAGAAAACATGCCTGCATTCGTTCCTATTATGTTCGAGCTAACAGTATTCTTTGCAGCACACCTTATGGTAATTACATTTTACTTACGTAGTAGAATGTGGCCATTTAAAAAAGCAGAAAACCCAGATCCAAGAACAACAGATGACCATTTTTTAATGGAAATTCCAGTTCACGGTAATGAAAAAGAATTGCAAGATTTACTTTCACAAACTGGAGCTGTTGAAATTAACGTAGTAGATAACGCGCATTAATTATACAAAATGAAGAGTATTATTAAATTAACAATATTAGCTGTAGTGTCTTTTGCATCTTGCCAAAAGAATTCAAGACCTAATTACGAATTCATGCCTAATATGTATGAGTCAGTTGCTTACGAAACGTATCAGGAATCAGATGCATTTGCAAATGGTATAGAAGCACAAATACCTGCAGAAGGAACAATACCTAGAGGTTATACACCTTTTGATATTGACAATACTACTGAAGGTTATAATGAAGCTAAAGCAAATCTAAAAAGCCTTTTGGATTCTACACAAGTAGATGAAGCCAGAGGTAAAGAGCTTTACAATATATATTGCGCAATTTGCCACGGTACCAAAGGTGATGGAAAAGGTAAATTAGTACAAAGAGAGAAAATTCTTGGTATTCCAAGTTATGATGATGCAGGAAGGGCTATCACACAAGGTAGCGTTTACCATACTATTTATTATGGTAAAAATGCAATGGGTTCTTACGCCAATCAGTTAAATAACGAAGAAAGTTGGCAAGTAGTTTCATATGTTATGAAATTAAAGGCTGATTTAGAAAAATAAGATTTAGTTAAAGAATATATAATGGAATACAAAATTTCAAATAGACTAAGATTAACTGCAATCATTTTAATGATCGTTGGAGCAATAGGTGTTGGTTATAGCTTTTATATTTCTCATGCAACATTTGAGGAAGTAGAAAATATGTTAGCAAACGAATCTCATCATGGTGAATCTGATGGTCATGGAGAAACTGCAGATTATGCAGAAGAAAGCAGCGTTAGCTCACATGTAACAGAAGAAGCTAATGGTGAAGAAAATCATTCATCCTCTAATTCTCATGAAGTTGTAGACGAACACACTAAGCATGTAAATCATGTAATGCACGCTATGCACAATAGACCTTGGTCGGCATTTTATATAGCAGCATTTTTCTTTATGATGATTTCTTTAGGAGTTTTAGCTTTCTATGCTATACAATATGCAGCACAAGCAGGTTGGTCTCCTTTATTACTTAGAGTAATGGAAGGAATTACAGCTTATTTATTACCAGGAGCACTTATAGTTTTAGCTATAGCTATTGCATCTGGAACAATAGGGCATTACAATATTTTTATATGGATGGATCCGGATGTTGTAGCACATGATAAATTAATTCAAGGTAAAGTAGGTTGGTTAAATATTTGGGGTTTTGCAATTAGAGGTTTAATTTTTATAGGAGGATGGTCTTTATATAGATATTTCTCTAGAAAATTTTCAATTGCTCAAGATAAAGCTAACGACAACAAAAACTTTAAAAAGATATTCCGTATTTCTGCAGCCTTTTTAGTGTTCTTTATTTACACAGAATCTATGATGTCTTGGGACTGGATTATGAGTGTAGATCCTCACTGGTTTTCAACATTATTTGGATGGTATGTTTTTGCTGGGATGATGGTTTGTGCAGTAACAGTAATCGCTTTTATAGCAATGTATCTAAAAGGAAAGGGTTTATTACCAAAAGTTAATGATAGCCATTTTCATGATTTAGCAAAATTTATGTTTGCATTCAGTATATTCTGGACATATTTATGGTTTTCTCAATTTATGTTAATCTGGTATTCAAATATTCCAGAAGAAGTAACATACTTTATAACTCGAATTGAAGATTATAAATTACCGTTTTTTGGTATGTTAGCAATGAACTTTATCTTCCCATTATTATTATTAATGAACAGTGATTACAAACGTATTCCTTGGTTTATTGTAATGGCAGGTATTGTAATATTAGCAGGTCATTATATTGATGTTTTCAATATGATTATGCCAGCTACAGTAGGTGACCAATGGTATATTGGTATTCCGGAAATTTGTTCAATGTTATTTTTTGCAGGATTATTTATCTTTATTGTGTTTACAGCGCTATCAAAAGCACCATTAACACCTACAAGAAATCCATTTGTTAAAGAAAGTGAACATTTCCATTATTAATAAAATAATTCAATAAAGAAGAACGACAACAATGACGGCTTTATTATCAATTTTAGTTTTAGTATTTATTCTAGTTGCCATATGGCAAATGGTCAAGATATTCGATTTAACTCAAAGCGTAACTGCTAGAAGTGATAATCAAGTAGCAAACGACAAAGACAATAAAATTAATGGTTACTTAATGTTAGGCTTTTTAGTCTTTATTTATGTTATCACTATTATCTGTTTTGTTAAATGGGGAGATTTACCTTTAATGTCTAACTCTGCATCAGAGCATGGACCTGGTATAGATAACTTAATGATTATTTCGATGATCATTATATTTTTCGTTCAAACCGTAACACAGTTTTTACTTCACTATTTTGCTTTTAAATATAGAGGTGAAAAAGGCAAAAAAGCATTATTCTATGCAGATAATAATAAGCTAGAAGCTATCTGGACTATTATACCTGTAATAGTGTTAGCAGTATTGATTATACAAGGTCTATTTACATGGACTACTATAATGAATGTTAACGAAGAGAATGATCCATTAATTTTAGAATTATATGCACAACAGTTTAACTGGAAAGCACGCTACGGAGGAGAAGACAATACTTTAGGTAAAGCAAATGTTAGATTAATAGATATTAATCGTGCTAACATCTTAGGTGTAGACGAATCAGATCCTAATGCACAAGACGATGTAATTACAACAGAGTTGCACTTACCAGTAGGACGTCCAGTGTTGTTCAAAATGCGTTCTCAAGATGTTTTACATTCTGCGTATATGCCTCATTTTAGGGCACAAATGAATTGTGTTCCTGGTATGATTACACAATTTGGTTTTACTCCAACGGTAACTACTGAAGATATGCGTGAAACCCCAGAAATGCAAGATAAGGTAGCAAATATTAATAAGATAAGAGTTGATAAAAGTAAAGATTTAGTTGCTAAAGGAGAGCAAGCCTTAGATCCTTATGTTTTCGATTATCTATTATTATGTAATAAAATATGTGGTAAGTCTCACTACAATATGCAGATGAAAATAATAGTAGAGACACCAGAAGAATATAATGCTTGGATTAAAACACAAAAAGTATTTAAAGATTCTTTAATAGATTAATTAATTAAAAGATTATAAAGATTTATAGATTATGTCAGCACAAGCAGATACTCACGATGATCACCACCATAAAGAAACATTCGTAACTAAATATATATTTAGTCAGGATCACAAAATGATTGCTAAGCAGTACCTTATTACAGGTACTATTATGGGAGTTGTTGGTGTAATAATGTCTTTAATGATGCGTATGCAAATTGCATGGCCAGAAGAGCCAAATGTAATCTTTCAAGCATTATTAGGTAAATGGGCACCAGAAGGTGTCATGGATGCTGATATTTATTTAGCATTGGTAACAATTCACGGTACTATAATGGTATTCTTTGTTTTAACAGCAGGATTAAGTGGTACATTTAGTAACTTACTAATTCCGTTGCAAATTGGAGCCAGAGATATGGCATCTGGTTTCTTAAATATGGTTTCTTATTGGCTATTCTTTTTATCTAGTATTATCATGGTTTTATCTTTCTTTGTTGAAGCGGGACCAGCAGCAGCAGGATGGACAATTTATCCACCATTAAGTGCATTGCCAATGGCTCAAGGAGGTTCTGGAGCAGGTATGACAATGTGGTTAGTGTCTATGGCTATATTTATTGCTTCTTCATTGTTAGGATCTCTAAATTACGTTGTAACGGTAATAAACTTGCGTACAAAAGGAATGTCTATGACTAGACTTCCTTTAACAATTTGGGCTTTTTTTGTAACAGCAATTATTGGTATTGTTTCTTTCCCTGTATTATTATCTGCAGCATTATTACTTATAATGGATAGAAGTTTTGGAACGTCATTCTTTTTATCAGATATATTTATACAAGGAGAAGTATTACATTATCAAGGAGGTTCACCAGTTTTATTTGAACACTTATTTTGGTTTCTTGGTCACCCAGAAGTTTATATTGTATTATTACCTGCATTAGGTATTACATCAGAAATTATTGCAACAAATTCTCGTAAGCCAATTTTTGGTTATCGTGCCATGATTGTATCAATTTTAGCAATTGCATTTTTATCTACAATTGTTTGGGGTCACCATATGTTTATTTCAGGGATGAACCCATTCTTAGGTTCAGTATTTACTTTTACAACTCTATTAATTGCTATACCTTCAGCCGTAAAAGCTTTTAATTATATAACCACACTCTGGAAAGGTAACTTACAAATGAATCCAGCTATGCTGTTTTCAATCGGTTTAGTATCTACTTTTATTACAGGTGGTTTAACAGGTATAATACTTGGAGATAGTGCTTTAGATATTAATGTTCACGATACTTATTTTGTAGTTGCTCACTTTCATTTAGTAATGGGTATATCTGCACTTTATGGTATGTTTGCTGGTATTTATCATTGGTTCCCAAAAATGTTTGGACGTATGCTAAATAAGAATTTAGGATATATTCACTTTTGGGTTACAGCCGTATGTGCTTATGGCGTATTCTTCCCAATGCACTTTATAGGTATGGCAGGTTTACCACGTCGTTATTATACAAATAGTAATTTTCCATTGTTTGATGATTTACAGGATGTAAATGTTATTATTACAGTTTTCGCATTAATAGGAGGTGTTTTTCAAATTGTGTTCTTATACAACTTGTTTGCTAGTATGTTCTATGGAAAGAAAGCTATTCAAAATCCATGGAGATCTAATACATTAGAATGGACAACTCCTGTTGAGCATATTCATGGTAACTGGCCAGGTGAAATACCTCACGTACACCGTTGGGCTTATGACTATTCTAAACCAGGACATGATGAGGATTTTGTATCTCAAATTGTACCTCTTAAAGAAGGAGAAGAAGAACTACAACACTAAGTTATACTCTAGAGTATAATTTAACAGAATCTAAAAACATATTTAAAAGCCTTTCCATTATAGAGAGGCTTTTTGTTTATATTTGTTTTGCATAGATTTATAGTAACTTTTACTAATTAATAATCACTTAAATTTATCTTGAATCCAGTTTAAAGACAAGAAAATATAAATGAACGAAAACTTAAACCCATCTAGTGAGAATTTTTCATCTGAAGAATTCGATATAGAAAAAACCTTAAGGCCTTTATCTTTTGAAGACTTTTCTGGTCAAGATCAAGTGCTAGAAAACTTGAAAATTTTTGTTCAAGCTGCTAACCAAAGAGACGAAGCATTAGATCATACTTTATTTCTTGGTCCTCCAGGTTTAGGAAAAACTACTTTAGCAAACATACTTGCAAATGAGTTAAATGTAGGGATTAAAGTAACCTCTGGACCAGTTCTAGATAAACCAGGTGATTTAGCAGGACTACTTACAAATCTTGACGATAGAGACGTTTTGTTTATAGATGAAATTCATAGATTAAGCCCAATTGTAGAAGAATACTTATACTCTGCAATGGAAGACTATAAAATTGATATTATGATTGAGTCTGGACCCAACGCAAGAACGGTTCAAATCAATTTAAATCCATTTACTTTAGTTGGAGCAACTACACGATCTGGATTATTAACAGCACCAATGCGTGCACGTTTTGGTATTCAAAGTAGGTTACAGTATTATTCTACTGAATTATTGAGTACAATTATTCAAAGAAGTGCTCAAATATTAAACGTTCCAATTACAATGGAAGCAGCAATAGAGATTGCAGGTAGAAGTCGAGGTACACCAAGAATTGCAAATGCCTTATTACGTCGTGTTCGTGATTTTGCACAAATAAAAGGTAACGGAAGTATAGAAATTAAAATAGCTAAATTTTCTTTAGAATCTTTAAATGTCGATGCTTATGGTTTGGATGAAATGGATAATAAAATCCTTTCAACAATAATTGACAAATTTAAAGGTGGACCAGTAGGTGTATCAACTATAGCAACTGCAGTAAGTGAAAGCTCAGAAACTATTGAAGAGGTTTACGAGCCTTTTTTAATACAACAAGGCTTTATTATGAGAACACCAAGAGGTCGAGAAGTTACAGAATTAGCATATAAACATCTAGGAAAAATTAAAGGACCAACACAAGGCGGTCTATTTTAATGTTAAATAATAAAACTAAATATACAAACCTAATTAAAGCTGAAGCTAAACGCCTCGGTTTTTTGTCTTGTGGAATAAGTAAAGCTCAATTTTTAGAAACAGAAGCATCACGTCTAGAAAATTGGCTAAATAAGAATATGAATGGCGAAATGAGATACATGGAGAATCATTTCGATAAACGTTTAGATCCAACAAAATTAGTTAAAGATTCTAAAAGTGTTATTTCTTTATTACTAAATTATTACCCACTAGAAACACAAAATGATAAAGAGGCTCCTAAGCTCTCTAAATATGCGTTTGGTAATGATTATCACCATGTAATTAAATCAAAACTTAAAGAATTAACGCATTTTATTCAAAATGAAATAGGTGAAGTAAGCGGAAGAGCCTTTGTTGACTCTGCTCCAGTTTTAGATAAAGCTTGGGCAGCTAAATCTGGTTTAGGATGGATAGGTAAACATAGTAACCTTCTGACCCAACAAGTAGGGTCATTTTATTTCATTGCAGAGTTAATAATTGATTTAGATTTAGAATATGACAATATAACTACAGATCATTGTGGTAATTGTACCGCATGTATAGATGCTTGTCCAACACAAGCAATTACAGAACCTTATGTTGTAGATGGCAGTAAATGTATTTCATATTTTACTATTGAATTAAAAGATCAATTACCCAATGAAATGAAAGGTAAATTTGATAATTGGATGTTTGGTTGCGACATATGCCAAGATGTTTGTCCTTGGAACAAATTTTCTAAACCACACAGAGAGCCATTATTTAATCCGCATCCAGAATTGTTAGAAATGACAAAGAAGGATTGGGAAGAAATTACAGAAGATGTCTTTAAAAAAGTGTTTCAAAAATCTCCTGTTAAACGTACAAAATTTTCAGGATTACAAAGGAATATTAAGTTTTTAAAAGATTAGATTTCAGCTTAAAAACTTACATTTGTAATTCGTATCATAACAAGAAACATGAGCAAAGAGAGCAAAAGAAGAGAGGCATTAGTATATCACGCTAAGCCAACTCCAGGAAAAATAAAAGTAGTTCCAACTAAAAAATATGCAAGTCAAAGAGATTTAGCATTAGCCTATTCACCTGGTGTTGCAGAACCTTGTTTAGAGATTGCAAAAGATGTTAATAATGTATATAAATATACTGCGAAAGGAAATTTAGTTGCAGTAATAACTAATGGTACTGCAGTTCTAGGATTAGGTAATATTGGTCCAGAAGCTTCAAAGCCAGTTATGGAAGGAAAAGGTTTACTTTTTAAAATATTTGCAGATATAAACGTCTTTGATATTGAGGTTGGTACTGAAGATATTGAGGAGTTTATTGCAACTGTAAAAAATATAGCACCAACCTTTGGAGGTATTAATCTAGAAGATATAAAAGCACCTGAAGCTTTTGAAATAGAAAGACGTCTTAAAGCAGAATTAGATATTCCAGTAATGCATGACGATCAACATGGTACAGCCATTATATCTTCAGCAGCATTACTTAACGCACTAGAAGTTGCAGAAAAACAAATCGATGCTATTAAAATTGTAGTTAGTGGAGCTGGATCAGCAGCAATGGCTTGTGTTAATCTATACGTTTTATTAGGCGCTAAACCAGAAAATATAACACTGTTCGATAAAGAAGGTGTACTACATAAAGACAGAACTGATTTATTAAAAAGTCAACTAAGGTTCGCATCAGATATAAAATATAATAATTTAGCTCAAGCTATGGATGGAGCAGATGTTTTTCTTGGACTATCTGTAGGAAATATTGTTAATCCAGAGATGTTATTATCTATGGCAAACAATCCCATAGTGTTTGCAATGGCAAATCCAGATCCAGAAATAGAATATGATACTGCTATTGCAACTAGAGACGATATTATTATGGCAACAGGACGTAGTGATCACCCTAACCAAGTAAATAATGTTCTTGGTTTTCCTTTTATTTTTAGAGGCGCACTAGATGTTCGTGCTACTAAAATAAATGAAGCTATGAAAATGGCTGCTGTTAAAGCATTAGCAAATTTAGCTAAAGAGCCTGTGCCAGAACAAGTTAATATTGCATATAACGAAACTAGATTAACATTTGGTAAAGATTATATTATACCAAAACCGTTTGACCCAAGATTAATATCCGAAGTACCTCCAGCAGTTGCAAAAGCAGCAATGGATAGTGGTGTTGCAAAAGAACCAATAGAGGATTGGGAAAAATATAAAGAAGAATTAATGCAGCGTTTAGGGTCTGATAATAAGATATTAAGACTTTTATATAACCGTGCCAAAACCGCTCCAAAACGATTAGTTTATGCCGAAGCAGACCATATAGATGTTTTAAAAGCAGCCCAAATAGTATACGATGAAGGTATTGCAATCCCAATTTTATTAGGTAGAAAAGAAGAAATAGAAAGACTAAAAGAAGAAATAGAGTTTGATGCAGATGTCTTAATTATTGACCCTAAAACCGACGATCAAAGCGAACAAAAAAACAAGTATGCTGAAGTGTATTGGAAACAGCGTAAACGACGTGGTGTTACATTGTTAGAAGCTCAAAAATTAATGAGAGAACGCAATTATTTTGCAGCAATGATGATTAATGAAGGAGATGCAGATGCTTTAATTACTGGCTATTCGCGTAGTTATCCAAAGGTTGTAAAACCAATGCTAGAATTAATAGGTTTAGCACCTGGTTCTACAAGAATTGCAACAACAAATGTAATGATGACAGAACGTGGACCAATGTTTTTAAGTGATACTTCTATAAATATTAATCCCTCTGCAAAAGATTTAATTAAAATTGCGCAAATGACTTCTGGTGTTGTTAAGATGTTTGGTTTAAAACCAGTAATGGCAATGACTAGCTTTTCAAATTTTGGATCATCCAAAGATCAAACAGCAACCAAAGTTAGAGAGGCAGTTTCTTACTTACATAGAAGGCATCCAGACTTATTGGTAGATGGAGAGTTGCAAACCGATTTTGCTCTAAACAGCAAAATGTTACAGGATATTTTTCCGTTTTCAAAATTATCAGGACATAAGGTAAACACATTAATTTTCCCAAACTTAGAATCGGCTAATATTACTTATAAACTGCTAAAAGAATTGAATAAAGCAGAGTCTATAGGTCCAATAATGATGGGATTACGTAAACCTGTACATATTTTACAGTTAGACGCTAGTGTAGACGAAATAGTTAACATGACAGCTATTGCTGTAATAGATGCCCAACAGAAAGGAAAACAAGCATTAATGAGCGAAAAAACTGAATAGTTGTTAGTCCTATATTTTTATTACATTTGAAAGCATAACAAGAAACCGTCGATGATTACACATATTAAAGGGAAAATGTTGGAAAAAAATCCAACAGATGTTGTTATAGATTGCAACGGAGTTGGTTATCTACTAAACATTTCATTAAATACATTTTCTCAAATTTCTGCAAAAGAAAACATTCAATTATACACACATCTTCAAGTAAAAGAAGATTCACATAGTTTATATGGCTTTGTAACTAAAAGCGAAAGAGACGTTTTTAGGCTGCTAATTTCCGTAAGCGGAATTGGTACAAATACAGCAAGAACTATGCTTTCTTCCTTGACGCCAAAACAAATACGAGAAGGTATTGCAACAGAAGATGTTGCGCTTATTCAATCTGTAAAAGGTATAGGAGCTAAAACAGCACAACGTGTAATTATTGATTTAAAGGATAAAATCATTAAAATTTACGATATTGACGAAGTTTCTGTCAATAGAAGCAATACCAACAAAGATGAAGCGTTATCTGCTTTAGAAGTACTTGGTTTTGCTAAAAAGCAAGCAGAACGTGTGGTAGATAAAATAGTAATAGCCGAACCAGAGGCTAGGGTTGAAGCCATAATTAAACAAGCTTTAAAAAAATTATAGTAAATTTTGAATACAACTAACCTATATTTTTATAAATCGATTAAACATACTGCATTATTTTTATTAGCATTTTTGCTATCTTTTAGTGCTTTTGCTCAAGATCCAGATCCAACAATCGATGTTGATACTACTAAAACAGGGTTTAGTTTGGGTAATATAATAATGCCAAACCCAAACAGTATAACATCAAAATATACTTACGATCCACTTACAGATCGATATGTTTATTCAGAAACTATAGGTAACTTTAATATTAATTATCCTATTATTTTAACACCAAAAGAATATCAAGATTTGGTGTTTAAAGAGAATTTGAAAGAGTATTATCAAGATAAAATTAATGCCATAGATGTAAAAAAAGATGCCTCGGAAGAAGATAAACGAAATTTATTACCAGAATTCACAATAGACTCTGGGCTTTTTGAAACCATTTTTGGAGGTAACACTATAGAAGTCGTTCCACAAGGAAACCTAGAAATGGATTTAGGTGTTTTGTATACAAAACAAGACAACCCGTCTTTTTCTCCACAAAACAGAAGTAATTTTACTTTTGATTTCGATCAAAGAATTAGTTTAAGTTTGTTAGGTAAGGTAGGTAAAAGACTCCAAGTGACTGCTAATTACGATACAGAAGCAAGTTTCGATTTCCAGCAAATAGTAAAATTAGAGTACGACCCAACCTTAGGAGGAGGTGAAGACTCTATTCTTCAAAAAATTGAAGTTGGTAATGTAAACATGCCATTAAATAGTTCTCTAATTTCTGGAGCACAAACTTTATTTGGTGTAAAAACAATACTGCAGTTTGGTAAAACCACTGTTACAGCAGTATTTTCTGAACAAAAATCCGATACACGCTCAGTAGTGGCCCAAGGTGGAGGAACATTAGACGAATTCGATTTCTTTATACGTGATTATGATGAAAATAGACACTTCTTCTTAGCGCAATACTTTAGAGAAAACTATGATAAAACCCTAGCTAATTATCCATTTATAAATACCAATGTTCAAATTATAAGAGCAGAGGTGTGGGTAACAAATAGAAGTAATAGGACAGAAAATGTAAGAAATATTGTTGCCTTACAAGATATTGGAGAGTCTAGTGTTATTGGAAATGCAGGAGTTGTAGTTACAGCAGGACCAGGTGCTTTTCCTGATAATGGAAATAATCGCTTAGATCCAACAAATATTGGAGGAGCAGGCTCTCAACTTACAGAAGCTGTTAGAGATGTAGCAACAGTTCAGGCTGGAATTTTAGTCCCAGGATTTAATGAAGGCTTTGATTATGCAAAGTTAGAAAACACAAGAAAATTACAAGAAGGTCAAGAATATTCATTAAACACACAATTAGGTTATATTTCATTAAACCAACGTTTAAATAATGATGAAGTTTTAGCTGTTGCATTTCAATATACTGTAGGAGGACAAGTTTTTCAAGTTGGTGAATTTGCTAATGATGGAATAGATGCAACTGCAGTAGAAACCAATGGAACAGGAGATGTTACTAATGTCAACAATAATAACTTAATTCTTAAACTATTAAAAAGTAGTATAACATCTGTTTCTCAACCAATTTGGGATTTAATGATGAAGAATATATACGATACTGGAGCATATCAATTAAGTCAAGAAGATTTTAAATTAAATATTTTTTATAACGAATCTGCAGCCTTAAATTATATTAGTGCAGTTGAAGGTTCTCCTTTTGGAGTTGATTTTGAAGGTGAACCAATTGAGCAAACCACTTTATTACGTTTGTTTAATTTAGATAGATTAAACTTCAATGGTGATCCTCAAGCTAATGGAGATGGTTTTTTCGATTTTGAAAATGGTATTACGGTGTTACCTGAAAATGGAAAAATTGTATTTACTAAAGCAGAACCTTTTGGGCGTTACTTATTCGATATTTTAGATAATGATGATAATACAGGAAACAATGCATCAGATTACGAATTAGATACATACACAAATGCCAATCAAGAAAAATATGTTTATGACATATTATATAAGAACACAAAAACTGCTGCTTTAGACGAAGCTCAAAAAAATAAGTTTCAAATAAAAGGACGTTATAAATCTTCCGGAGGTAATGGTATTCCAATTGGTGGATTTAATGTGCCTAGAGGCTCTGTAAAAGTAACAGCAGGAGGACGTGTGCTAATAGAAGGACAAGATTACACCGTAAATTACCAATTAGGACGTGTTTTTATTGTTGATGAAGCTTTAAAAGCATCAAATACACCTATTAATGTTACAACAGAAAATAACTCAGTATTTGGGCAACAAACTAAGAGATATACTGGATTAAATATAGAGCACCAGTTTAATGAGAATTTTTTGCTTGGAGCAACTTACATTAATTTAAATGAAAGACCAATTACTCAAAAAGCAAATTATAATAACGAGCCAATAAATAATACTATTTTAGGTTTTAATGGTAATTACTCTACAGAAGTACCGTTTTTTACAAGACTAGCAAACAAATTGCCAAACGTAGATACAGATGCACCATCAAATTTATCAGTACGTGGTGAATTTGCTTATTTATTACCTGGAGCACCTAAAGGAACTGATTTTAATGGTGAAGCAACAGCATATATAGATGATTTTGAAGGTAGCCAAAACGGCATCGATTTAAAATCTGCTCAATCTTGGTTTTTGTCAAGTAGACCATTAGCATTAAATAACACTACTGCTTTCGATGCTTTTACTGGACTAAGAAGTGGTTATGATAGAGCATTATTAAACTGGTATACTATCGACCCGATTTTTTATAGTGGTCAGCGTCCAAACGGAATAGACGATGATGATATTTCAAATATTTATACGTCTCGTGTTTTTGTAAACGAATTATTTCCAGAGCAAGACATTGCACAAGGACAAACAGCTGTATTAAACACATTAGACTTAACATACTACCCATCAGAAAGAGGGCCTTATAATTTTAGTGATACTAATTTATCTGCAGACGGTTCTTCACTTGTAAACGCAAATAATGGATGGGCAGGGATTACAAGACAAATAACATCAACAGATTTTGAACAAGCTAATGTAGAGTATATTGAGTTTTGGATGCAAGATCCATTTCAAGATAATCCAACAAATCCTGGTGGAAAGTTAGTTTTCAATTTAGGAAGTATTTCTGAAGACGTTTTAAAAGATGGTAAAAAACAATATGAGAATGGTTTACCAAAAGATGGTAATGTTTCTTTATTACAGAACGATGTCACACCATGGGCAATACCACAAAATCAGGCCTTAATTTATGCTTTCGATTCTGTAGGAGAGGAGCGTACTAATCAAGATGTTGGTTATGATGGATATGACGATTTAGAAGAAATAAACATTACAGATCCTACAATTAATCCAGGAAGTCCACAACCTATTCCTGCTTCAATTGCAGCATTACCAGATCCATCAGCAGATAATTATCAGTATTATCTTGCCGCAGAAGGAAATGTATTAGAGCGTTATAAACGTTACAATAACGTGCAAGGCAACTCGCCAGATGCTTTTAGTGATACTAACAGAGGCTCAACAACACAGCCAGATGTAGAAGATATAAATAGAGATAACACGATGAACACTATCGATAGTTATTTTGAATATGAATTGGAAGTTACAAGACAAAATTTACCTCTTAACAATTTAGGAGAAATACTTCCTGGAAATCCAATTGGAGATTTTATTAGAGATGTAAAAGTACGCCCTAGAGTACTACCAAATGGAGATACAGAACAAGTGCGTTGGTATCAATTTAGAATACCAGTACAAGGAGAACATGTAGTAGCTAGAAATGGTATTACAGACCTAAGATCTATTCGTTTTGCACGTATGTTTCTTAATGATTTTTCTGAACAAACAACATTCCGTTTCGGTACTTTAGATCTAGTACGTAGCGATTGGAGACGTTATCAATTAGCATTAGATGGAGGTCCAACACCTGCAGATTTCAATGACACAGAATTTACAGTTGGAGTTGTTAGTACCCAAGAAAATGATGGCAGTTACGAGTCTCCTCCAGGAGTTGTACCAGAAAGGCTAAATAATAACAATTCTATAATAGACCAGAATGAGCAGTCTTTAGTTGTTAATGTTTGCGATTTACAACAAAAAGATTCTAGAGCAGTATTTAAGAATATTAGTGTAGATATGAGACAATACAAACGTATTAGAATGTTTATGCATGCAGAAGATGGTGATGTACCAGGTTTACAAGATGATGAATTGGTAGGTTTTATTAGAATGGGTAACGATTTAACAGAGAATTATTACCAAATAGAAGTACCTTTAAAAGTTTCAATAGGCACATCTAGTGAAGCGCTATGGCCAACAGCAAACGAAATAGATTTGCCATTAGATATTTTAGAAAAAATAAAATCTTTAGGGATTGCAAATAATACGCTAGCTAATGGAAATCCAACATTCTACGATATTTTTGGAGAAGAATTAGTTCCAGTAACTAATGATTTTGCTGGATATGATGCTGCAGGAAGAGATAAACACCGTATAGCTATTAAAGGAAATCCAAATTTTGGAGCTGTAAGAACCTTAATGGTTGGTGTTAAAAACGGAACAACAAATCCACAATGTGGAGAGGTATGGTTTAACGAGTTGCGCCTTTCAGACATGGATAACGAAGGTGGTTGGGCTGCTATAATGAGTGCAGATACTAATTTTGCAGATTTTGCAAATGTAAGTGCATCTGGTAGAATTAGTACAGCTGGTTTTGGCTCTGTAGATCAAGGACCACAGCAACGAAGTAGAGAAGAAATAAAGCAATATGATATAGTCACTAATGTTAATATTGGGCAATTGTTTCCAAAAAAATGGGGAATTCAGTTGCCATTTAATTATGGGATTGGAGAAGAGCTAATAACACCAGAATACGATGAGCTGTATAAAGATTTAAAGCTTCAAAACAGAATTGATGCTGCCGAAACTGCAGAACAAAAGAAAACGATAAGAGAACAGTCAGAAGAATATACAAAACGAAGAAGTATTAATTTCATTGGCGTTAGAAAAGTAAGAACTGGAGAATCTAAACCTCGTTTTTATGATGTTGAGAATCTTACTTTTAATCATTCTTATAACAAAATAGAACATCGCGATTTTGAAATAGAACGCTCAATAGACAAGCAAACGCGAACAGGTGTAAGTTATGCCTATAATTTTGAGCCAAAGGTTATTGAACCTTTTAAAAAGAACGATTCACTCTTCACTGGAAAATATTGGAAACTTCTTAAAGATTTTAACCTTAATTTATTACCATCAAGTTTTGCAATAAATACAGATATAAATAGACAGTTTAATAGACAACGTTTTAGAGAGGTAGAATTAGGTAGTAATAATATTGGACTTGAAGAGTTGTTTAGAAGAAATTACAATTTCGATTTTCAGTCTACACTAAATTGGAATTTAACAGAGTCTCTATCATTAAATTTTGCTGTTGCAAATAATAATATTGTCAGAAATTATTTTCAAGACAATATTATAAATGGAGAACAAGATCCTAGTTTAGATGTTTGGGATGGGTATTTTGATATTGGTGATGCTAATAGACGATCTCAAACTTTAGGTTTAAATTACGAAGTACCATTTAATAAATTTCCAGCATTAAACTTTATTAAAGCAACTTATGCATATCAAGGTTTATATCAATGGCAGAAAGGCTCAGATTTATTTGGAGACCTTGTTGCAGATGATGGCTTAACTTACGATTTAGGTAACTCTATTTCAAATGGAAATACGCATAATATTAATTCTTCTTTAGATATGCGTAAGTTTTATAAATTCCTAGGTATAAAAAAGAAACGAGTTGCTAATAAAAACAGTAAAGTAAAGAGAATACCTAAAGCATCTCTTTCAAAAGGAGGGCTTAAAACAGAGGACATAAAAAACTCAAACAAACCACAAGTAAAAAGGAAAAGTGGTTTAGGTACAGATATAGCTAATTTAGGAATAGGTATTCTAACTTCAGTTAAACGTGTTCAAGTAAATTATTCTGAAAACAATGGTACTTTTCTTCCTGGTTTTCTTGACACACCTGGTTTTATAAGTGCTTCTAAACCAACATTTGGTTATACATTAGGAAGCCAAAGTGATATTAGAGATTTAGCAGCAAGAAATCGATGGTTAACGGTATTTCCAGATTTTAATCAACAATACACTAAAAACCATACAGAGCAGTTAGATATATCAGCTAATTTAGAACCATTTAACGACTTAAAAATAGATTTAGTTGGCTCAAGAACCTATGCTGAAAATTATACCGAAAATTACAGAATAGAAAATAATGAATACCGTTCTTTAACTCCAAACGTATTTGGAAACTTTAATATATCAACATTTACACTGCCAACAGCATTTGGTAAAAGCGATGAAATAAGCTCTGAAGCTTTTGATGCATTTAGAGAAAACAGATTAACAATAGCAAGAAGATTAGCTGCGGAAAAAGGAGCAAATGTAAGTGATGTAGATGCAGAAGGTTACCCTTTAGGTTTTGGTAAAACTAGCCAAGCAGTTTTATTACCATCATTTTTAAGCGCATACACAGGACAAGACGCAAGTAAAGCTAAACTTGGAGCATTTAGAAACATACCTATTCCTAATTGGGATTTAAAGTATACGGGTTTAATGAATTTTAAATGGTTTAAAAAACGCTTTAAACGTTTTTCATTATCACACGGTTACCGCTCAAGTTATACTATAAATCAATTTAGAACTAATTTAGATTTTAATGGCATAGATTATAGCGAGCCATATGCGTCGCAGCCATCAGATGATATCGATCAAGCAGGAAATTTTAAAAATGAAGAGTTATATAGTAATGTTAACTTGACAGAGCTATTTAGCCCTTTAATTAGAATAGATATGGAGATGAAAAATTCTGTGAAGATTCTTGCTGAAGTAAGAAAAGACAGATTATTATCTTTAAGCTTCGATAATAATTTAATGACAGAAATTCAAGGAAACGAATTTACTTTAGGTTTGGGTTATAGATTTAAAGATGTACGTATAAAATCTAAACTGGCTGGACCTAAAAAATCGATTGTGAGTGATTTAATAATGGAAGCAAATCTTTCTATAAGAGATAATAAAACTATTATTAGATATCTAGATTTAGAAAACAACCAAATCACTAATGGGCAAACTATTTATGGTTTAAAGTATAATGCCAACTATTCATTTAGTAAAAACTTAACTGGTATTTTCTACTTCGATTATACGTTTTCAGAATATGCTATATCAACTGCTTTTCCACAAACAACTATACGCTCTGGATTTACTTTAAGATATAATTTTGGTAACTAAAAAAAATACTATTTGATAAACCAAAGCATTTAAATACATTTGCAGAAATAAATAAATTAAGACAATGAATATTCCATCAGAATTAAAATATACTAAAGATCACGAGTGGGTTAAAGTAGAGAACAATATTATTACTATAGGTATTACAGATTTCGCTCAAAGCGAATTAGGCGATATTGTATATGTAGAAGTAGAAACACTTGATGAGACTTTAGAAGCTGAAGAAGTGTTTGGTACAGTTGAAGCTGTAAAAACAGTTTCAGACTTATTTTTACCTATGGCAGGAGAAATTATAGAGTTTAACGAGTCTCTAGAAGACGAGCCAGAAAAAGTAAATTCAGATCCCTATGGAGAAGGCTGGATGGTAAAAGTTAAAATTAACGACACTGCAGACTTAGATGGGTTATTGTCTGCCGAAGACTACAAAGTGCTTATTAGTGCTTAAAAAATTTACTTTTTTAATAAGTATTTTTTATACTTTAACATTATCCGCATTAAGTTTATTTAAGATAAATGATGTTGTAGAAAAGATACCTTCTTTTAACGATAAAGCAGGTCATGCAATTGCGCATTTAATTTTTGTTGTTTTATGGTTTGTAGTTTTTTACTTTAAATTCAACTTAAAATACAATAAGGCTTTAGGTTATGCAGCCCTTTTTTCTTTAGCTTATGGAGTATTAATAGAACTCCTTCAAGAATGGGTCACTGTGAGTAGACAAAGTGAGTATAATGATGTGTTAGCAAATGCTTTAGGAATAGTATTTGCGCTATTACTTTTGTTAAGTATAAAAAAACGCATGTTAAAAAGTAATAATACTTTGCTTTTTTGATAAAGAAATAGTTATTTTAGCGAAGCATAAACAATTTAAATTTATGGAAACAAAGAAAAATCCCAAAGCGAATGTAGGTAGAAATAGCGGCCTTTACTTTGCTGTTGGTATATTGTTAATGTTAGGTCTAACATATACAGCTATCAATTACAAAACATACGATGAGCGTGTTGTAGATAATAGAGCTATAAATGTTGATGATGAATTGGATGAAGAAATTCCAATTACAAATCAAGTACCACCACCACCACCACCACCACCACCACCACCACCACCAACTCCAGAAGTAATTGATGTTGTTGAAGATGAAGAAGAGATTGTGGAAACTGTTATGGAAACTACAGAAACAACACAAGATGAGGTTATTGCTGAGGTTGAAGATATTGAAGTGGAAGAAATTGAAGAAGATGTAGAAGTTAATTTCATGGTTATTGAAAGTGTCCCTATTTTTCCAGGTTGTGAGAAAGGTAACAACGATGACAAGAGAAAATGCATGTCTGCTAAAATAAAGAAGCTTGTTGCTAGAAAATTCGATTTAGATCTTGGGCAAGAATTAGGCCTAGAAGGAAAGCAAAAAATATATGCTCGTTTTACAATTGACAAAGCAGGAAACATTGTTAATGTTAAAACTCGTGGTCCTCATCCAGAATTGGAAAAAGAAGCAAGACGAGTTGTAGGTTTAATACCAAGAATGAAACCTGGTAAACAAAGAGGGAAGCCTGTAAAAGTAACTTTCGATTTACCAATTACTTTTAATGTACAATAAGAATTAATTAATTTTTAAGTGCATAAATTAAAAACCCGATACAAATTTGTATCGGGTTTTTTGGTTTTGGTATGCTTATTGTTTTTTTCTCATAATATTAACATGTAAACTTTAATTATTATGAACAACTCAAAGAAAAGTCACGATCTCGTTCGTCAAAACGAGAAAAACGTGCAAAAATCACAAAAGCACGATGCAAATTTACAAAAAAACTCAACGCTCTACTTTCAAGTAGGCTTAATTTTATGCTTATTGGCCAGTTATGGAGCTCTTGAAATGTCTTTTACTGCAAATGGCAATAACTATGAGCCACCTAAGCAAGAAGTAAAAGAAGATTATGTTTATGTTATGCCAGATTTTGAAATTATTAAAGACGTAAAGCCTAAAGAAAAGCAGAAATTAAAAAAGAGAGTAATCAAAGATCCAGAAATTAAAATTGTAGATAACAATACTAAAACTGCAGAACCTATAGATACTATTATTACAGAGCTAGTACCAGACGATAAAAAGGTTATTATTTCTACAGATGATCCTAGTTTAAATATACCAGATCCAGAAATTGTAGAAAATATTTTAACGGTACAAAAAGTTCCAATTTTTCCAGGATGTGAAGCAGAAACTAATAACGATGGAAGACGTAAATGTCTTGCAGATAAATTAACTAAATTGGTACAAA
Organism: Lacinutrix sp.; assembly: GCF_037625555.1. Taxonomy (GTDB): domain Bacteria; phylum Bacteroidota; class Bacteroidia; order Flavobacteriales; family Flavobacteriaceae; genus Lacinutrix. The sequence goes on along the minus strand of NZ_JASJHV010000075.1, from coordinate 19,017 downwards.
GAAAATTTGATATAGACGTTGCTTCTGGCTTAGGTTTATCTGGTAAACAAAAAATTTATGTATCGTTTAAAATAAATAAATTAGGTGAAGTTGTAATAATAGGAACTAAAGCCAATCATAAAGATTTAGAAAAAGAAGCCAATCGTGTTATAAGAAAAATACCTAAAATGAAACCTGGTAAAAATAATAATAAGCCAGTAGAAGTATCGTATATGCTTCCAGTACAATTTAATATACTGTAAAAGCAATGCTCCATAGTTAATTTATAACCGTTACTACCAATTGGTAGTAATGGTTTTATTTTTTTAAACTTATAGCTTGAAGAGAAAAAATATTATCTTTCGTGGAAATTAAATGTAAATTACTCTATGAAGTATTATGCTTTCATTTTAATAATTTGTTTTCAATCTTTTGCTTTCGCGCAAGAAAATATAGAAAAGCCACCAATTTTTGATTTGTGTAAAGAAGAAGCATTTGCTAATTTGCAAAAATGTTTCGATACAAAAGTGTTTAATTTACTTTTTGAGAACTATAAGGTTCCAGAGAAAATGACTGTGTCTAACTATAAAGGAGAAATTGTTATTTTATTTAAAGTTGATAAAGATGGTGCATTCAGAACGATTTATATAGATGCTGTTTATCCAGAACTAAAGGCAGAAGCGACAAGAGTTATTAATCAATTTCCAAAAATTGATCCAGCAACATATAATGGTAAGCCAACATATAAGCAATATTCTATAGCCTTAAAAATCCCTTTAGAAGACCAAACTGTTTCTCCTCAAGACTTAGCAATTAAAGCTAAAGAAGAACATCAGTTAAACGTCTTAGAGAAAGCAGCCAAAACCGAATTAGAAAAAGTGAATTTGGCATATAAGCCATACAGTAACAAGGAATACACAAGTCAATTAAACATACCGTTTTCTCACGAGAATTATTCTAGATTCGATCGTGCCACTAATTTAATAGGAACTAATAGTCATACAGCATCAAAGCCATTTGTTTATGAAGATGTTTCAGCATATTATGATTTTGAAGGAGAAAATGAAGCCTTAAAAAAAGAAACACAAACATGGTCTGGTAAGAAACTATGGAACGAACATTTGGTATAATTACAAGGCGAAGATTATTGGTTTACTATAGATCCTATATTCGATTTACAATCAGGTAAAGATACAGACGCAGACTTTAGTAATACCTTTAATAATACAAGAGGTGTTTTTGTTCAAGGAGGTCTAGGTGATAAATTTAGCTTCTCTGCTTCCGTTTACGAAAACCAAGGCTGTTTTGCCCAGTATTTTAATCAATATGCAGAGAGTATTAGCGCGTCAGATAGTCCAGCAATAATTCCTGGACGTGGTATTGCCAAGCGTTTTAAAGAAGATGCATTCGATTATCCAGTTGCAGAAGCTTATTTGTCTTACACACCCTCAAAATTTATAAATGTACAATTTGGTCATGGTAAAAATTTTATTGGTGATGGATACCGTTCTTTGTTACAAAGTGATGTGGTAAGCCCTCATCCTTATTTAAAATTGAACACTAAGTTTTGGAAAATTAAATACACAAATACATATACTTAGCTGAAGGATGTTAGACCAGAAGTTGTAGACGATGGTGCTTATTTAACCAAATATATAGCTAATCATTATTTAAGTTGGAATGTAAACAAACGCTTAAATCTACGAATCTTCGAGTCTGTTATTTGGGCAAACACAAATATTAGAGGTTTCGATATAAATTAGTTGAATCCAATTATTTTCTATCGCGCTATAGAATTTGAAACAGGTCAAGATTCTGGTAATGCTATTGTTGGAGCTTCAGAAAAATATAAAATCAACGATAATTTTAATATATATTCGCAGTTTATTTTAGACGAGTTTTCTTTAAACGATGTTAAAGGAGGTGAAGGCAGTTGGAAAAATAAATTTGGATTGCAACTTGGTGCTAAGTACTATAATGCCTTTAAAGTAAAAGACTTTATGTTGCAAGCCGAATAAAATGCAGTGAGACCTTACACTTATTCGCATAATACAGTTGTTTTAAATTATGCACACAATAACCAACCAATGGCACATCTTTGGGGAGCAAATTTTAGTGAGTTAGTATTAATAGGATGTTACAGAAAATGTAGGTTGTTTGGAGAAGCAAAATTTATTGCAGGTATTCGAGGTTTCGATGTTAACAACGGTATAGATAATTTTAATTATGGTGGCAATATATATAGAGATGAGGTTGATAGACCATTCGATTCTGGTGTTAAAATTGGGCAAGGAATAAAAACAAATACCATTAATGCTAGTGTTCAAGCTGGTTATTTAATAAATCCTGCGTCTAATTTAAAAGTCTTTGCAAATATTAGTTATCGAAATTTTAATCCTGAAGCAGAAACGACTACTGTTTTAAATAATAGTACAGTGTGGTTTAATTTTTGATTACGAACAGACTTATTTAATTGGTATTTTGATTTGTAGAATAGACTTTACAACGTATCTTTGCATAAATTTTTAAGTACTTTTAAAAGCCTTAAAAGCAAAGAAATACATTGAGTACAACAACTACAATAGTAAAACCTTCATTAATTTCAGATTTTAAAGAAATCACGAAAATGCGCTTAGCATTAAGTGTGGTGTTTTCTTCAATAGCAGGATATTTACTTGGTGTAGAAACTGTTGATTTTACTATACTTTTACTTCTAGCTTTAGGTGGCTATTTTATGGTAGGAGCCTCAAACGCTTACAATCAAATAATTGAAAAAGATTTAGATGCTTTAATGGACAGGACTAAAAACCGTCCAATTCCAGCAAGTCGCATGACAGTGCGTACAGCTTTTATTATAGCAACCACTTTCACAATATTAGGTACTGGTATTCTTTATTATATAAATCCGCAAACCGCAATGTTTGGAGCGATTTCTATCTTTTTATACACTTGTGCTTATACACCACTTAAAACAAAAACACCATTAGCTGTATTTGTTGGTGCAATTCCTGGTGCCATACCATTTATGTTGGGTTGGGTAGCAGCAATAGACGATTTTGGAATAGAACCTGGAACGTTATTCGCTTTGCAGTTTTTCTGGCAATTCCCACATTTTTGGGCTATTGGCTGGTTTTTATATCACGATTATAAAAAAGGAGGCTTCTTTATGTTGCCAACAGGAAAGCAAGATAAAGGTACAGCAGTACAAACAATTATGTACACCGTCTGGACTATTATAGTATCTATAGTGCCAGTGTTGGGTGTTACAGGAAAATTACAATTGTCTTATGTAGCAGCTACAATTGTTTTAGGTTTAGGACTTTTTATGCTATACTATGCGATACAGTTATTTAAAAAAATGACAGAAAAAGCAGCCAAGCAATTAATGTTGGCAAGTGTATCTTACATCACATTAATACAAATTATTTACGTATTAGATAAATTTATTAGATAATTATGGATTTAACCCAAGGAACCTTAAAAGAAAAGAACGAACGCGCAAAAAAGATGATGCTATGGTTTGGGCTTATTGCGTTGTTTATGTCTTTTGCAGGATTAACTAGTGCAGTTATAATTAGCCGTACACGACCAGATTGGTCCAAAGAGTTAGAGTTGCCTCAGGTGTTTTTAATAAGTGTTTTTGTAATACTTGCAAGTAGTATAACATATATCTTGGCGCAACTTGCATTAAAAAGCGGAAATAGAGAAAGCACTACTGTTTTTTTGCTTATAAGTTTTTTATTAGGAGTAGTATTTATATTTCTACAGTTTCAAGGCTTTAATGCTTTAATAGACTCTGGATATTATTTTACAGGAGAAACTAGTGATCCTAAAGCGTCATTTATATTTTTAATTGCTTTTTTCCACCTGTTACACGTAGCTGTAGGTTTAATTTGTTTGTTGGTTGTAATTTATAATCATTTTAAACAAAAGTATACACCAGACAATATGCTAGGTATGGAACTTGCAGGAACATTCTGGCATTTTATTGATATACTTTGGCTATTCTTGTATTTATTAATGTATTTTATAGGTTAGAAATACACAAGTTATCAATAAACAGAATTTACTAATCAGATAAAACAAGGCTCAAAAATTACACTTTAACATTTCTTTAGAAGTAGAAAATGATTATTTTTGCGCAATATTTAAAATTAACGAACTCAACTATATGAATACTACAGTTGCAACTACTGGAACAGAAGGTAAAACTTGGGGAGGAGGAAACCAACCTCTAAAAGCAAGTTATGGTAAAATGATGATGTGGTTCTTTATCGTTTCCGATGCCTTAACATTTTCAGGATTTTTAGCTGCTTACGGTTTTTCAAGATTTAAATTTATTAATTCTTGGCCAATAGCAGATGAGGTTTTTACACACGTACCATTTTTTCATGGTAATTATCCAATGATTTATGTAGCGTTTATGACGTTTGTATTAATCATGTCTTCAGTAACTATGGTGTTAGCCGTAGATGCTGGGCACCACATGAATCAGAAAAAAGTTACTTGGTATATGTTTTTAACCGTTATAGGTGGTTTAATTTTCGTTGGCTCTCAAGCCTGGGAATGGAACACATTTATTAAAGGTGAATATGGAGCAGTACAAACAAAAGGCGGTAATATCTTACAATTTGGAGAGTATGTAGATGTAGAAGGTGAACAAAAATTTAAACGTGTAGCTATTGCAGACTTTGCCAAAGTAGCACATGGAGAAAGAACGCAACACCAAAGCAAAAACGGAATATGGTATGAAAGCGAAGGAACGCTTCCAGAATATACTGTAGACGAAGTCTATAGTGGTTTAGCTGCACATGAAAATGTGTTAATAAGAAATCAAATTATAAATGAAGAAGGAGAGAAAACAGTTTTATCTCGTGAAGAGTCATTAAAGCAATTAAAAAATAATGGGAAACTAGTTGTTCATGGAGCAAACTTAAAAGTTAATGAATATGGTTCGCCATTATTTGCAGATTTCTTTTTCTTTATTACAGGTTTCCACGGTTTCCACGTATTCTCTGGAGTGGTAATTAATATTATTGTCTTCTTTAACGTTATTATAGGTACTTACGAAAGACGTAAAAACTATGAAATGGTGGAGAAAGTAGGGTTATATTGGCACTTTGTAGATTTAGTTTGGGTATTTGTATTCACATTCTTCTACTTAGTTTAATAAATAAAGCATTTTAAAAAATGGCACACGAACATAAATTAGAAATATTTAGAGGGTTATGGAAGTTTAAGTCTAACACTCAAAAAATTTGGGGAGTTTTAGCTTTCTTAACTTTTGTAACAATAATTGAAGTTGTTTTAGGTATCTATAAGCCAGAAGCTCTAATGGGACAGATATTAGGTATGAAAGGTCTTAACTGGATTTTTATTATATTAACAATAGTAAAAGCGTATTATATTACTTGGGACTTTATGCACATGAGAGACGAAACTAAAGCGTTAAGGCGTATGGTGGTTTGGACTGGAGTTTTCTTGATTTGCTACTTAGTATTTATACTTTTACAAGAAGGTGGTTATATTGAAAGTGTTTATACTAATGGATTTGTAAAACGAGATTTTTAAATAAAATCTAACGTTAAATAATAGTAAAAGGTGGTTTTTTTAAACCACCTTTTACTATTATTGTAACTCAAATAAATTAAAAATGAGCAAAAAACCAATTAAAAAATACTTTATACTAGGAGTTTTATTTTTTCTTCCGGTTGTTTTTTTACTTATGCTTTATCCATCTACTAACAACTATAATGTACTTGATGTTGTTAAAAAAGACGTTCTAGATCTATCTAACTTATCTTCAGTTACTAACACAGATGTTACATTAAAAGACCATATTACAGTTTTAGGCTTTTTAGGTAGTGATCCAGAATCTAGAATAGTAGAAGCTTCCAATTTAAAAGAATTAGTTTACAATAAATTTAAAGGTTTTAAAAAGTTTCAAATTGTTATGTTGGTAACTTTAGACTCTCAAGATAAAACCAGTAGGTTAATTCAAGAGTTAAATAAATACAGTGAGCATAAATACTGGCATTTTGTTTACGCAAGTGATAGTGATATTAATAAATTATTTAATAGTTTAAAATCTAGTTTGCAACTAGATGCAAAGCTCTCTACAAATAGTGTATTTGTTATAGACAAAGAACTAAACCAACGTGGCCGATTAGACGATAGAACAAAAAAAGAAATAGAGAATGAAGCTCAAGAATACCCGCTAACAGCATACGATTGTTCTGAAGTTTCCATAATAAAGAATAAAATGGCTGCTGAAGATATTCGTGTGCTTTTAGAAGAGTACAGGAAATCTGGAAGAAATAAAATTGATTCTTCTAACAGAAGAGCTAAAGACCTAAATCCTGACAAAGAAACAAATGAATAAAAATAACTACTCTTACATAGGTATTGCATTTATTATTCTATTATTCGGAATTATTTTTATTCCTAAAATAGTTAACAGAGTAAAAAATGATGACGTTACTCGCAACGATAGAATTAGTCTAGGGCAAGACAATAACTTTGAAGATAAAGAAGCCTTAGCTTTTATTGAAATAAACGGAAAGCCTAAAAAAGTACCAGCTTTTAGTTTTACAAATCAAGATGGTAAAACAATTACACAAGACGATTACAAAGGAAAGGTTTATGTGGTAGAGTTCTTTTTTACTACATGCCCAACTATTTGTCCTAGAATGAATAGAAATCTAGTAGATATTCAAAACGTTTTTAAAACTAATAGCGATTTTGGTGTCGCATCTTTTTCTATAACACCAGAGTTAGATGCACCAGAGATTTTAAAAGCCTACGCAAATAAATATGGTATTACTAACCCGAATTGGAATTTAATGACTGGAGATGAAACAGAAATCTATAAACTAGCCAATGTTGGTTTTAATATTTTTGTAGGAAAAGTTGATGATGAAGAGATTGGTTTTGAGCATTCTGGAGATTTTGCTCTAATAGATAAAAACGGCTTTATTCGCTCTAGATTGGATGGTTTTGGAAACCCTAAAATATTTTACAAAGGCATAATTAGTGAGCAAGAAAAAATGGACGAAGATGGTAATGAGCAAGAAATTACAATGCTAAAAGAAGATGTTAAAAAGCTTTTAAACGAGTAACTAAAAAATAGTTACTTCTATTAATTTCGAAGTATAAGAAATTGTATCAATAAGAATTATGAACACACCAGAAAACATAGAAAACGAGAAAAAATACAATAAATGGATAGTTATTCTGTCAATAGTAATTCCTTTAGCTGTAGCAGCACTTATTTTTTTTAAATTAAAAGACTTTGGGTTTGATGTCGAACCATTAACGTTTTTGCCATCAATTTATGCTACCATAAATGGAATAACAGCTATAGTATTAATATTAGCAGTTTTAGCAATTAAAAAAGGAAATAGAAAGTTACACGAAGGTTTAATGAAATTTGCAATCTCTTTATCTGTATTGTTTTTGTTAATGTATATAGTATATCACATGACAACTGATATGATATATTTTGGAGACATAAATCATGATGGAGAGAGAGATTTATCTGAAGCAAAAGAAATTGGCGCACTTTTGTATGTTTATTATTTTATTTTAACAACACATATTTTATTATCTATTGCTGTAATTCCTTTTGTATTAATAACCTATGTAAAAGCAATTACTAATAATATAGAAAGGCATAAAAAAATAGCACGTATTACATTTCCATTATGGCTTTATGTTGCTGTAACTGGTGTTATTGTTTATTTAATGATTTCGCCTTATTATGTATAATGTCATTCAAAGCATTCTGTAATTCAGCGCTCAGCGAAGAATCTCATAACTATGAAAGCAAAAACTCTCTTTTTTCTTTTTTTTCTGTTCTTTTTTATAAAAACAAATGCGCAATGCGCAATGTGTCGAGCTGTATTAGAAAACGAAGAAGGTCAAGGTGCAGCACAAAGTATAAATGATGGTATTATTTATTTAATGGCAATACCATACATATTAGTTTTTAGTGTCGGCTTTGCTATCTATTGGAAGTATTTTAGAACCAAGAAAAAGAAGTAAACCTTTTAAACATTAATTTCAAATAGAAAGTCTTTTAAGGTTTTATTTGAGAGAAATTAATCTTGTTTAATAGCTTAAAATGTAGTCTAAGTCCTTCAAAATGCTTTAATTATTATCTTTTAACAATTTTTTTAGACAATTAATGTAACAAATAAAGTCCTTTGTAGTCTAATGGATATGATGTAGTAAACATCAATCAAAAAAATCAACCACTATGCTTAAAATAAATAAGCTACACAAGTCTTACCCAATAGGCAATACTAGTTTGCATGTATTAAAAGGAATTGATCTTTTTGTTGAGGCAGGAGAAATGGTAGCTATAATGGGTTCTTCGGGATCAGGAAAATCTACCTTACTTAATATTATTGGAATGCTAGATGAAGCAGACGAAGGAGAATATGTTTTAGATAATGTGCCAATTAAGAATCTTACAGAGAAAAAAGCAGCTATTTATCGTAACAAGTTTTTAGGCTTCATTTTTCAATCTTTCAACCTTATAAATTATAAGAACGCTCTAGATAACGTTGCTTTACCACTTTACTATCAAGGTATAAAAAGAAAAGAACGTATTGATAAAGCGTTATTTCACTTAGAGAAAGTAGGTTTAAAAGATTGGGCAACACATTTGCCTAACGAGCTTTCTGGAGGACAAAAACAACGTGTAGCCATTGCAAGAGCACTTGCTGCAGATCCAAAATTATTACTTGCTGATGAACCTACAGGTGCATTAGACACAAAAACATCTCACGAAATTATGGACTTTATCCAGTCGCTTAACGATGAAGGTAAAACCATATTAATGGTAACTCACGAAGAGGATATTGCAAATATGTGTAAGCGTATTGTAAGACTAAAAGATGGTGTTATTATGGAAGATATATTTGTAAATCAAGTAAGAGCTTCCCCAATATGTTTGATATAGATCTCTGGAGAGAAATTTTCCAAAGTATTAATATGAATAAAACCAGAACACTACTTTCTGGTTTTACAGTTACTTTTGCTATTCTCTTATTTGCTTTATTGTTTGGTATAACAAACGGTCTATTAAATACTTTCGATTCTGCATTTGCAGACGATGCTAAGAATTCTATTTTTATTCGTTCTGGAAAAACATCTAAAGCTAGTAATGGTTTACAAGCAGGAAGACAAATTCAATTTGAAAATGCAGATCAAGAATGGGTAGAAGAAGAGTTTGGAGATAAAGTACAATATATTTCTTCTCGTATTTACCTTAATGTCACTGCAACTTTTAGAAACGAAAAAAGTACTAATACTGTTAGAGCTGTAAATCCAGACCATCAGTATTTAGAAAATACCATGGTAAACTACGGTCGTTACATAAACGAGTCAGACGTTAAAAACAAAACCAAGGTTGTTGTTATTGGACGTTTAGTTGAAGAAGATTTATTTTTAAAAACAACAGCAATTGGTAAATACATAAACCTCAATGGTATACAATATAAAGTAGTGGGTGTTTTTAGTGATGATGGTGGAGATAATGAAGAACGAATGATTTATATGCCTGTATCTACAGCGCAACAAATTTATGGTAATAACGATCACATCGATCAAATAAACTTAACCTATAATCCAGAAATGGACTATGATGAAGCCATTAGTTTTAGTAGTATACTTAGCAAAAAAATGAAAGAGCGTTTTATGGTTTCTCAAAACGATCAACGTGCCATTAGAGTTAGAAATCTTGCTAACGAATCTAAAGCCGTAAACCAAATGACGTTTATTTTAAGTATTCTAGTATTAATCATTGGTTTTGGTACTTTAATAGCAGGAATAGTTGGTATAAGTAATATCATGATTTTTATTGTAAAAGAACGTACCAAAGAAATAGGTATTCGTAAAGCCTTAGGCGCAGCGCCAAAATCTATTGTATTAATTATTCTTTTAGAATCTATATTAATTACAATTATTGCAGGATTTTTAGGCTTGTTTTTAGGAATGGGAATATTAGAATTAATAGCTCCAAGCCTAGAAAAATACTTTATTAAAGATCCTTATGTAAGCTTAAACTTAGTTATTGCTGCAACTTTTACTTTGATTTTTGCAGGAGGACTTGCAGGTTATTTACCAGCAAAAAAAGCATCGAGAATTAAACCAATTGTAGCACTAAGAAAGTATTAATTATGATAAAATTTTTATTCGAAAGAGATACATGGCAAGAGGTTTTCGATAGTTTAGGTAAAAACAAACTAAGAACAGGCTTGACTATGGTTGGAGTTTGGTGGGGAATTTTATTACTAATTACTTTACTAGGTTCTGCAAAAGGTATAGAAAACTCCTTTAATAGACTTTTTGGAAGTTTTGCAACAAACAGTGTTTTTGTTTGGGCTCAAAGTACAAGTAAACCTTTTAAAGGATTTCAAGAAGGCAGACAAGTGCAACTTAAAATTACGGATGCCAAAAAGATTGAAGAAAATGTAGAGGGAATAGAGTTTGTACTGCCAAGAAATCAGAGTTCTGCTCTAGTAATTCATAAGTTTCTCTCAGGTAATTTTGGAGTCAATGGAGATTACCCATTATTAGATCAGGTTCAAAAAAAGAAAATGATTCAAGGTCGTTTTATTAACCAAACCGATATCGACCAGAATAGAAAAGTAGTTGTTATATCTGAAGAAATATACAAACAACTTTTTGAAAAAGATGCAGAAATGATTGGTGAATACATTCAACTAAATGGTATGAATTTTAAGGTTGTTGGTATGTTTGAAACAGGAAATGCAAACATGGGACCATCAAGCGATATTCATATTCCCTTTACAACATTTCAGCAAATATATAATATGGGAGAAAATATTGGTTGGATGATGATTACCGGAAAACCAGAATACGATATTTCTCAAATAGAATCTGATGCCAAATTACTTTTAAGAAATTTAAATAAAGTACACCCAGAAGACAATCGTGCTTTTGGTAGTTTTAATCTAGGAAAAGAGTTTGCCAAAATAACAGGCTTTTTAACAGGAATGCAGTTTTTAACATGGTTTGTTGGAATAGCAACCTTATTTGCTGGAGTATTTGCAATAGGAAACATTCTTTTAATTACAGTAAAAGAAAGAACCAAAGAAATTGGTGTGCGTCGTGCACTAGGTGCAACACCATTCGAAATTAAAAGACAAGTTATTTTAGAAGCAGTATTTATTACATTAATAGCAGGTTTATTAGGAATTATAAATGGTGGCTCCATACTTATTTTAATAGATACTTTATATGGGCAAGGCACAGATGCTGTATTAGTAAATGCATCTGTATCTATTGGTGTTGTATTTATAGCACTAATAATATTAATTGTACTAGGAACTTTAATAGGTTTAATACCAGCGTTTAAAGCAACAAGTGTAAAACCTATAGATGCCTTAAGAGAAGAATAAAAAAGCAATCAAAATAAAAAACGAAGCGAATAGCTTTAAAACCAACTGACAAAAATTAAATTTAAAAATGAAAAAAGCATTAAAAATTATCGTAGGATTAGGATTGCTTGTAGCACTTATATTTGTGCTTAAGTACTTTAAAGATTCTAACTCTAAATCTGTTGAAGATTTTAAAACAGCAGTACCTTTTTACACTTCTATTAACACAAAAACAGTTGCAACAGGAAAATTAAACCCTGAAGAAGAGGTAGAGTTAAAGCCTCAAATTTCTGGAATTATCGATAAGATAATGGTAGAAGAAGGAGACTTAGTTAAAAAAGGAGAAGTAATTGCAAAAATTAGAGTAGTGCCAAACGAGCAAAGTTTAGTTGGTGCAAATGGACAAATAGCTTCTGCTAAATTAGCATACAATAACTCTAAAACCATTTACGATAGAAATAAAGCTTTGTTTGATAAAGGTATAATCTCTAGACAAGATTTCGAGAATAGTGAATTAGCATTAAACCAATCTAACGAGACTTTACGTCAAGCACAAAACAATTACCAAATTATAAAAAGAGGTTCACTTTCTGGAGGAGGCTCTGCCAACACTAATATTGTTGCACTTATACCAGGAACTATTTTAGAGATTCCTGTAAGAGAAGGAGATCAAGTTATTGAGAGTAATAACTTTAATGCTGGAACTACAATTGCTACAATTGCAGATATGAGTAAAATGATTTTTGAAGGAAAAGTAGATGAGGCAGAAGTAGGAAAGCTAGAAGAAGGAAAAGAGATTAAAGTTATTTTAGGAGCTATGGGAGAAAAAGAATTTCCAGCAAAATTAACTTTTGTTGCACCTAAGGGTATGGAAGAAAATGGAGCAGTACAGTTTACTATAAAAGCAGATGTTGAAGTAGAACAGTCTACTAAAATTAGAGCTGGATATAGTGCAAATGCAGAAATAGAAATGGAGTCTAAAGACAGTGTAATGGTTATTAAAGAATCATTATTACAGTTCAATAGAATTACAGAAAAACCTTTTGTTGAGTTAGAAATTGGTGATGGACAGTTTGAAAAGAAAAATGTAGAGCTTGGTCTTTCAGATGGGATTAACGTAGAAATTACAGAAGGTGTAAAAGAAGGCGATAAAATCAAGGTTTGGAACAAGGCCTCTAAAGAAGATAATGATGATTAATAATATTAAAATACTTACTCTAGGCTTATTACTTAGTTTTTCGACTTATAGTTTTAGTCAAAATAAGATATGGACCTTACAAGAGTGTGTAAATCATGCACTAGAAAACAACATTTCTGTAGTACAGGCTCAAAATACACTGTTATTAAACGAGCAGGATATAAAAGCAGCTAAAGGCTCTTTTTTACCAACAGTTAGTGGTAATGCAGGACACAACATTGGTATTGGTACACAACGTATTGATATTGGTGCAACTCAAGTAGTTATTGATAGAACATCACATAATACAAATTTTGGAGTTGGTGCAAATCAAACTATTTTTAATGGCTTTAGGTTAACAAACCTATATAAGCAATCGGAATTAAGTTTAGAAACAAACACACTAGAATTGCAACGTATTAAAGATGATATTTCATTAAATGTGGTGAACTCATACCTTAATATTCTCTTTAATAAAGAGAATTTAGAGACCGCAAATGCGCAATACCAGTTTTCTAAAAAGCAATTAAATCAAGTGCAGGAGTTAGTAGATGCAGGTGTACAACCAAAAGCAAATATTTACGATGCACAAGCAACTTTAAGTCGCGACTTGCAAAGCGTTACTGTTGCAGAAAATAGTTATGAATTATCATTACTAACATTATCACAATTATTGCAAGTAGAGTTTAATGGTTTTGATGTTGAAGTTATTGATGTTAATGACCCTTCTGCAGAATTAATGTACAAAGATGTTACTCCAATTCTAGATTATGCTTACAGTAACAGAAGTGAAATTAAAGTAGCCGAGAAAAATATAGAGAGTGCAAAAATTGGAACAGAGATTTCAAAAAGTGGATTTTCACCAAGAGTTACTGGTAGTTATAATTTTGGAACTAATGCTTTCTTTACCAATGTAAATAGAAATGAAGATCCTTTTTTTACACAATTAAACGACCAGAAAGGACATAGTTTTGGTTTAAACGTTAGTGTGCCAATTTTTTCAGGATACCAAAATAAAACAGCAGTAGCAAAATCTGAAATTCAAGAACAAAATGCATTATTACGTTTAGAGCAAACTAAATTGGCACTTGAGGCAAATATTCAACGTGCTTTTACAGATGCAAAATCTGCACTAAGAGCATACGAGGCTGCGAAATCGTCTTTAGAATCTCAAGAATTAGCATTTGGTAATGCAGAACAGCGATATAATATTGGTGTTATGAATGCTTTCGATTTAGAACAATCTAGATTAAGGTTAGTAAATGCAGAAGCTTCATTAATTAATGCTAAATATGATTTTGTTTTTAAAACAAAAGTGTTAGATTTCTACCTTGGAAAACCAATAACTCAATAAACTTTGGCTTTAATACTAAATATAGAAACGTCTACAACAAATTGCTCTGTCTCACTATCTAAAAATGGTGAGACTTTGCATTTAAAAGAAGATTACAGTAGCAATTATTCTCATGCAGAACGTTTGCATGTTTTTATAGATGATACTCTTAGCAATGCTAAAATAGACCGTTCGCAATTAAATGCCATTGCAGTTAGCAAAGGTCCTGGCTCTTATACTGGTTTACGAATAGGTGTGTCGGCTGCAAAAGGTTTGTGTTATGCATTAGATATTCCATTAATTTCAATTTCTACTTTAGAGGCATTAGCACATCAAGTTAAAGTAGATAATGGTGTTGTTGTGCCAATGCTTGACGCAAGGCGTATGGAAGTGTACTCTGCTATTTTCTCTTCAGAATTTGAACAAATCAGAACCATTGAAGCTCAAATTTTAGACGAAACTTCTTTTGAAGAATATTTATCTAGAGGTAAAGTTTACTTTGTAGGAAACGGAGTTGAAAAAACAAAAGGATTGTTAACGCATGTAAATGCTGTTTTTATAGAAGGTAAATTACCATCTGCAAATCAAATGAGTAAACTCGCCTATTTAAAGTACAAAAAGAGTGACACCGAAGATGTCGCTTATTTTGAACCTTATTACCTTAAAGATTTTGTAGCACTAAAGCCTAAGCCTAAAAAATAATTAAGCTTCTTTTTGTATTTCTACTGCATGTGGATAAGGTATTTCTATTCCAGCAGCATCTAGTGCTTCTTTTGTAGTTTCAAAGTATACATCCCAGTAATGTTCTACTTTACACCAAGGTCTCACTGCAAAGTTTATAGAACTATCTGCTAATTCAAGAACATTTACTGTTGGAGCAGGCTCTGTTAGCACTTTAGGATTGTCTTTTAGTACCTTCATTAAAACAGCTTTAGCTTCTTTAATATCAGAATCGTAACCAAGATCAAAAACTAAATCAACTCTTCGTGTTCCATCTGTAGAATAGTTAATAATGTTTCCGTTAGATAATGCTCCATTAGGAATAATAATTTCACTATTAGATAATCCAGTAAGTTTTGTAGTAAATATTTCAATTTCTTTTACAACACCCACTTCTCCTTGAGATTCAATTAAATCACCTACTTTAATTGGTTTGAAAAGCATAATTAAAACACCTCCAGCAAAATTACCTAAAGATCCTTGTAAAGCCAGACCTATTGCTAAACCAGCAGCAGCTATAATTGCAGCAAAAGAAGCTGTTTGAATGCCCATTGTGCCCAAAATAATTACGATTAACACAATTTTTAGTATCCAACTAATTAAGTTTATAAGGAATTTTTTTAGACTAGGATCATATTTAGCCTTGTCCATAGACCTATTAATCCCTTTTCTAATATATTTAATAATAAATGCACCAACTATCCATATCACTATTGCTAATAATACTTTAGGTGTAAATTTTAGAAGGAGTTCGTAACCTCTATCTATCCATAATTTATTTTTAATATTTAATTATTTTGCGAAATTAAAGCTTTTCTTTTTTTTAAGATTTAAAGAAGTATATTTTTTGTTCTGATTTTAAAGCATCAATATGCTAATAAAAATAATAAAAGAGTAAGTATAGCTGGTACAGATTGAAAATAGAAAAGTTAATTTTTTTTTGTAGAATAAGCTCCATAAATACCAGCTATTATTACACAACTTAAAAAGAAAATTAGTGTGTTTTCATTTTCAACAAGTAAACCAAAAATTAGCCCAGCAGATAGGAATCCATTATACAAACCTTGGTTTGCTGCAAGTACTTTTGTTTTTTCTGCAAACGCTTTGCTTTCTAAACCAAACGTTTTTATTCCTTTTGGTGAAGTCCATAAAAACATATCAAGTATTAAAAAGTATATATGTAACAATGCTACAAAAACAACAAGTGCATACATTAGTTCTTTCATAATTATTAGATGTTAAATTAATAGCTCCATTTACATCATTTAGAGGTGTTTTATAAGCTAAGGTTTCATATTAAAATTTTTTGTATTCAATTATATGTCGCTAATTGTAAGCCACATAGCCTATTTTTATAATAATTATAGTTTTTTGTGTTTTTGTTTTGTGCTTAACAATTAGTTAATAAAAGATAAAAATTAGGTTAAAACGTTTTATCATAAAAGATGTTAAACATTTATTGTATAAAAATACATTTAATTTTAGATTAGGTAGGAATAAAGCGATATTGATTGTTATATGATATAACAGTCAACATATTTTATACAAAGAAAAGTACAATTTTAAGGTTATTAGGTCTATTGATTACTGTAATTTTAAGTATTATTGTACATTGCCTTATATGTAATAAAAACCATTTATAATGAAGCACTTTACCCTGGTACTACTCTTATTGTTTTGTACAACTACTATTTTTGCACAAGATGTGTTAATGCAAAACGGAACAGTTAATCAATGTTCTGGTATATTATACGATTCTGGTGGAGCTACAGGTTCTTATTCAGATAACGAAAATTTTGTTTTAACTATTTGTCCAGATGGTCCAGATCAATTTATACAATTAGATTTTTCTTTTTTTGGAACTCAAGGGATTCCTGGAAATCCAATAGATATATTAACTATTTATGATGGAGATGATACAACTTTTCCAGTTATTGGAACATATTCAGGAGGTGGGGCTCAAGTAGGTTTAAATATCGTTTCAGCATCTACAACAAGTGCTACAGGTTGTATAACTTTAGAATTTATTAGTGATGGTTCTGGTAATACTACAGGTTGGGTTGCAGAAATTTCTTGCTTGCAATCCTGTCAAACAATAACACCAACAATAGACTCTACAGTTCCTGCAGTAAATGGTTTTGGAAATGTGCAAATACCAGTTGGTGGTTCAGTAGATTTTGAAGGAAGTGCTACATTTTCCGAAGATGGAACTGGCGCAACATCTAGTTGGAATTTTGGTGATGGTACTGGTGCAGTTAATGGAGATATGGCTAGTCATCAATTTAACACTATAGGTACATTTACAACAACATATACTGTTACAGATACCAATCCTACAGGATGCTCAGAATTTGTTACAATAACAATAGAGGTTTTAAGTCCTTATATTGATGTAGATATAACAACTTATAATGCAACACAACTAGTTGAAGATGTCTTAATTGATAGTCCATGTGCAGCAGTCTCAAATATTATTTCTAGTTCTGGAAATGATTTTGGAACTGTTAATGGAATTGGTTCTTTTACAGCAATACCAGGAGCTTTTGGTTTTGAAGCTGGAATAATATTGTCTTCTGGAGCAGCAGTAGATGCCGAAGGTCCTGAATCTGGAACCCAAAGTGGAGGTAATGGAGCTTGGCAAGGAGATGCGGATTTAGAGGCGCAAATTGGTGGTGCAGATACTAATAACGCTTCTTTTCTTCAGTTTGATTTTGTTCCAATAGCAAGTACAATAAGTTTTGATTTTATTTTTGCTTCAGAGGAATATGGTTTTTATCAATGTCAATTTACTGATGCTTTTGCGTTTTTGCTTACAGATCAAATTACTGGTGTTACAACAAATCTAGCCTTAGTTCCAGGTACAACAGACGTAGTCACAGTTTTTACAGTTAGAGATAACGCTTGGAATGGAAATTGCCCATCTGCGAATCCTACATTTTTTGATTCTTACTATGGAGCTGGAGGTGAGCCTGCAGCTAATAATCCTACAAATTTCTTAGGCTATACAACACCAATGACAGCCTTTTCTAATGTGATTCCTAACAACCTGTACACTATCAAATTAGTTGTTGCAGATGCTGGAGACACAGCTTTTGATGCTGCTGTTTTTCTTGGTGCAGGAACTTTTAGTTTAGGAGGAGAGTTAGGTGATGATATTACTATTAGTGCCGGTACAGCAGATTGCCAAGGAACAGTAATTACACTAGATACAAATTTACCTACAGCAACTCATACTTGGTTTTTTAATGGAGCTGTAATACCTGGTGAAACAGGTTCTATAATAGATGTTACAGAAGAAGGGACTTATTCAGTAGATATTGTTTTTTCTCAAACATGTCAAGCTTCAGATAGTATCTTTATTGAGTTTATTCCAGGTCCAGAAATTCAATCAATTACAGATTTAACAGAATGTAATAATGGAAGTGGTACTGTTATTTTTGATTTAACTGAAAATGAGACAACCGCTATAGGAACTCAAGACCCAGCTACTGTTATGGTAACTTTTCATAATTCTCTGTTAGAAGTGGGCACTGGTGCAAATCCAATTCTTAATCCAGATGCTTACAACGGAACAGATGGAGAGATTATTTATATTAGAATTGATGATGTTCAATCTGGAACATGCTTTGATACAGATATATTTTTATTAGAATATTTAAACATTTCGTTAAATCCTGCTCCAGATATGGAAGTTTGTGATGATTTTTTAAATGATGGTTTCGAATCTTTTGATTTAGCATCTCAGGATATAGCAATACTTGGCACTCAGGTTCCTGCAGATTTTAATGTTACTTATTATTTAGATTTTGTAGATGCAGATGCAGGAACAGGTTCACTTACTAGTCCATATTCTAATACTTTAAATAATCCTCAACCTATTTTTGTTAGAATAGAAAGTGTTCAAGATCCCTTATGTTATATTGCTTCTCCAAATGCAGTATTTAATTTAATTGTAAACCCTAGAGCTATTGCAACACAGCCTTTAGATATAGAAACGTGTGATGACCCAACTAACGATGGTGTTGAGGTTTTCGATTTAACAGCACTGGAGCCTGCTATTTTAAACGGTCAAGACCCAACCAATTTTACTGTTTCATTTTATGTTTTACAAACAGATGTTGCTACATCAACAGACCCTATTCTTACACCAGAAGCATACCCTAATATCAGTATTCTACAAACAATTTACGTAAGAGTTGATGATATCATGAATCCTACATGTTATGCGGAAACTAGTTTTACAATTACAGTTAATTCGTTCGACGATTCCACTTTCACCATGCAACCAACCTGTGATGGCGCAACCGTAGATTCTGTTATTACACCAGGAGGTGTTTATGTTTTCAATCCATTACCAACCGATGGCGCTTTAATAGATGCTGCTATAGGTACTATAACAA
>NZ_JASJHV010000074.1:0-29087 GCF_037625555.1 Lacinutrix sp. | reverse complement strand
GAAAAATCAACTGGTGAACCCTGAAAGTTCAACCTACAAATCATTTATATCATTAGCTTCTTAAAAAATTAAATTAGTTTAAAACTTGATGCTTAATTTTAGCAGATGCGACAGAACCTTTTCCGATGCTCTTACAAATTTAAAAACACTTCATTAAATTAACACAAACGATTAATCTTAATCAATTATTAACACTTATTTAGTTCTAATTTGTGTATTTTGTCGAAAAAAAACACCTTTCATGGGTTTTTTTCATTGAAAAACTTGTTTAAATGTTTTGTTAAGACAGTTTTTTATACATTTACCCACTGATATATGATACAAAGTAAAAAAACAATAGCCTCAATCTTATTTGTATTAATAAGCTTCGTGTGTTCTGCTCAAACTCCAACACCACCAGAAAGTCCTCCAGGATCAGGAGATGCATCTATAGACAGTGGGTTGTTAGTGTTGTTAATTGCAGGTGTTTTATTTGGAATATATAAGTTGTATAAATTTCAAAAAAAAAACAATTTAGCCTCTTAAATTGTTTAATTTAGATACGTATTTCCCTATAACATCAAATTCTAAATTTACTACAGAATCAATTACAAAGTTTTTAAAGCCAGTATGCTCGTAGGTATATGGAATAATTGCAACACTAAAAGAATCTAGTTTAGAGTCTACAACCGTTAAGCTAACTCCATTAACCGTTATAGAACCTTTTTCAATGGTAATATTACTTAAAGAGGCATCGTATTTAAAAGTAAATAACCAACTACCTTGTGTTTCTTTAAATGCTATACATTTGGCAACTTGATCTACGTGACCTTGCACAATATGTCCATCAAGTCTATCTCCAAGTTTCATAGCCCTCTCAAGATTTACAACATCTAAAACTTTTAAATTTCCAATATTTGTTTTGTCTATAGTTTCCTTAATGGCTGTAACAGTATAACAACTAGCATCTATACTAACCACTGTTAAACACACGCCATTATGAGCAACACTTTGATCTATTTTTAGTTCACTAGTTATCGTGCTTTCTATTGTGATATGTAAGTTATCTAGCTCATGTTTGAGATTTGTAACAAGGCCTAAGGTTTCAATAATTCCCGTAAACATACTTTTAACTGTATTATTTGGTTAAATTTGCAACTATAAAAATACGAACAATAGTTAGCATTATTAATGAAGAGAGAAGAAAAAATAATTGTAGGTATCTCGATTGGAGATTTAAACGGTATAGGTTCAGAAATTGTATTAAAGATTTTTGAAGATAATAGAATGTTGGATTTTTATACTCCAGTAATTTTTGCATCTACAACAACTATGACATTTGTTAAAAATCATTTTAAACTAAGTATTAATTTAAATGGCATTACTAACACAAACGAAATTGTTCATGGAAAAGTGAATATCCTTAATTGTTGGAAAGAAAACGCAAATATTAATTTTGGTCAAGAGGACATTAAAATTGGAGAATTTGCTGTAAAATCTCTAGAAATTGCCACAAAAGCATTAAAAGAAGAAACTATAGATGTTTTAGTAACAGCGCCAATTAACAAAAGTAATATTCAGTCAGATACGTTTAAATTTCCTGGACATACAGATTATCTAGCACAACAGTTAGAAGGAGATAGTTTAATGTTTATGGTTACAGATACACTAAAGGTTGGGTTATTAACAGATCATGTACCAGTAAAAGATATTTCAAGTCATATTTCTTCAGACTTAATTACTAAAAAAATAGATACTGTTTACAATTCTTTAAAAAAGGATTTTAGAATTAGTAAACCTAGAATTGCAGTATTAGGCATAAATCCGCATACAGGAGATAACGGTGTTATTGGAAATGAAGATGACACAATCATGAGACCAACACTAAAAAAAATTAAAGAAAGTGGCAAATTAGTTTTTGGCCCTTATGCGGCAGATAGTTTTTTTGGAAGTGATAATTATAAAAGTTTCGACGCCATTATAGCCTCTTATCACGATCAAGGTTTAATCCCTTTTAAAACACTCTCTTTTGGTCAAGGTGTAAATTTTACAGCAGGATTAAATAGGGTAAGAACATCACCAGACCATGGTACAGCATACGAAATAGCAGGAAAAGGAGAAGCAGACACAAGCTCGTTTAAAGAAGCTCTTTTTACAGCAGTAAGTATTTTTAATAACAGAATGGAATTCGAGGAATTAAATAGAAACCCCTTGGCTATTGGTAAAAGGAAGCGTTTTGATGAAAGAAAATACGATTCAAAAAAGAAGTAAACAAAAAATTATTGATAAGTCTGCTCAATAAATAAAAATTTGTATATTTGCATGCTCAAAATAGATCTGACAATGAAGCCATTGAAAGAGTTTACAATTCCATTTGTAGGTTTAAAAGAAGGAGAACATCTTTTTGAATACGAAATTGACAACACGTTCTTTGAATATTTTAAGTATGAAGCCTTTAACAATAGTAATTTAAAAGTAAACGCTGTTTTACAAAAAAAAGCAACACTTTTAGAATTACATTTTCAAGTTTCAGGAACCGTAAACGTTAATTGCGACGTTACAAATGAGTCTTATGAACAATCATTAGATAGTGAATTTGATTTAGTTGTAAAGTTTGGAGAGGAATATAATGATGAAAATATAGATATTTTAATCATACCTCATGGAGAATACGAGATAAACATACAACAATATGTTTATGAACTAATAGTATTAGCCATGCCAACAAAAAGAGTGCATCCTGGCGTAGAAGATGGAACATTAGATTCAGAAATACTTGAGAAATTAGAAGAATTAAGTCCTAAAGAAAAGAATATAAAAGAAGACAAAGAGGATATTGATCCTCGTTGGAATACATTAAAGAAACTATTAACGGATAAATAAAACAATAAAATGGCACATCCTAAAAGAAAAATCTCAAAAACAAGAAGAGATAAAAGAAGAACACATTATAAAGCAACTGCGCCACAAGTTGCAACTTGCCCTACAACAGGTGAGCCACACTTATACCATAGAGCACATTGGTTCGAAGGTAAATTATATTACAGAGGTCAAGTTTTAATTGACAACGCTATAGCAGAAGAGAATATAGCAGAAGAGAATATAGCATAATTTACTATGCATGCATATAGAAAAACGCTCACTTGTGAGCGTTTTTTTTATGATATATTTTTCTTTAAGTTAAAAACAACTTAATTTGCATGTAATTAACCAAAATTGCTTAATTTCAACAAAATATTGCATTTTTTAGACGATTTTGAGCAATTATTGGTCAAATTAACTTGAAAAGTATGAGTAAACTCTCAGCAGCAATTACAGCTGTAGGTGCTTATGTACCTGAATACGTGTTAACAAATAAGATCTTAGAATCATTAGTTGATACAAATGATGAATGGATTACCTCTAGAACAGGAATCAAAGAACGCCGCATCTTAAAAGGAAAAGGCAAAGGAACTTCCTATATGGCTATAAAAGCCGCACAAAATCTTCTCGAAAAATCAAAAATCAATCCTGAAGACATAGAATTAGTTATCGTTGCAACTGCAACGCCAGACATGCAAGCCGCTTCAACAGCTGCATTCACAGCTACAGAAATAGGTGCTATTAATGCTTTTTCTTTTGATTTAGAAGCAGCATGTTCAAGCTTCCTTTTTGGGATGTCTACAGCTGCAAAGTATATAGAATCAGGTCGTTATAAAAATGTATTATTAATTGGAGCAGACAAAAATTCTTCAATGATTAATTATGAAGATAGAGCAACTTGTATCATCTTTGGAGATGGAGCAGGAGCGGTTTTATTTCAGCCAAATCAAGAAGGTTTAGGTTTACAAGATGAATATCTAAGAAGTAATGGAGCAGGAAGAGAGTTTCTTCAGGTAAAATCAAGCGGTTCTTCTTATCCAGTAACATCTGAAACTATAGCAAAAAAAGAAAATTTTGTTTTTCAAGATGGTAAGACAGTTTTTAAAAACGCAGTCTTTAATATGGCAGATGTTGCTGTAAAAATATTAGAAAGAAACAATCTTCAAAAAGATGACATTGCTTGGTTAGCAGCCCATCAAGCAAATAAACGTATTGTAGACGCAACAGCTAAACGTATTGAATTAGATAGCGATAAAGTAATGATGAATATCGAGAAGTATGGTAACACCACTTCTGCAACTTTACCATTATTATTAAACGATTATGAATCGCAATTAAAAAAAGGTGATAATATTATTTTCGCTGCCTTTGGAGGCGGCTTTACTTGGGGCTCTATATATTTAAAATGGGCTTATAACTCTTAAAACTAATTAACAAAAAACTTAATAACTCTAAATTATGGATTTAAAAGACATTCAAAACTTAATCAAGTTTGTGGCAAAATCAGGTGCAAGCGAGGTTAAATTAGAAACAGATGACGTTAAGATTACAATAAAAACAGGGTCAGACGAAACAACTTTTGTACAACAAATGCCAATGGCACAAATGCCACAAGTGCAAATGTCTGCAGCTCCAGCCGCTACACCAGTTGCAGCCACTACTGAAACACCAGTTGCAGAAAGTGAAGATTCTAAATATATAACTGTAAAATCTCCAATTATTGGAACATTTTATAGAAAGCCTTCTCCAGATAAACCATTATTTGTTGAGGTTGGACAAACAATTGCAGAAGGCGATGTACTATGTATAATTGAAGCAATGAAATTATTTAACGAAATTGAATCTGAAGTTTCAGGTAAAGTTGTTAAAATTTTAGTGGACGATTCTTCTCCTGTAGAGTTCGATCAGCCATTATTTTTAGTAGATCCATCTTAATATAAATCACAATTTTTAATTCCAAATTCCAAAGTATACTCTTTGGGGTTTGTTTTTTATTTATTGAAAATTTGAAGAATTTATGTTTAAAAAAATACTAATTGCCAATAGAGGAGAAATAGCACTACGTGTTATTAGAACCTGTAAAGAAATGGGCATAAAAACTGTAGCAGTTTATTCAACTGCAGATGCCGAAAGTCTACATGTTAAATTTGCTGACGAAGCGGTTTGCATTGGTCCAGCACCAAGTAGAGAGTCGTATTTAAAAATGTCTAATATTATAGCAGCTGCAGAAATTACAAATGCAGACGCTATACATCCTGGTTATGGATTTTTGTCTGAAAACGCAAAGTTTTCTAAAATCTGTACTGAGCATGAGATTAAATTTATTGGAGCCTCTCCAGAAATGATTGATCGTATGGGTGACAAAGCCAATGCAAAATCAACTATGATTGCTGCAGGAGTTCCTGTTGTGCCAGGAAGCGAAGGTGTAATAGAGAGTTTTGAAGAGTGCGTTAAAGTTGCTAAAGAAACAGGTTATCCAGTTATGCTTAAAGCATCTGCTGGAGGAGGTGGAAAAGGTATGCGCGCTGTTTGGAAACCAGAAAGCCTACAAGAAGCATGGGAATCTGCTAGACAAGAATCTAAAGCAGCCTTTGGAAATGACGACATGTATATGGAAAAGCTTATCGAAGAGCCAAGACATATAGAAATTCAAATTGTTGGAGACTCTAATGGAAAAGCATGTCATTTATCAGAGAGAGATTGCTCAATACAAAGACGTCATCAAAAATTAACAGAAGAAGTACCTTCTCCTTTTATGACGCCTCAGTTGCGTAAAAAAATGGGAGATGCAGCTGTAAAAGCCGCAGAATATATTAAATACGAAGGTGCAGGAACTGTAGAGTTTTTAGTAGATAAGCATAGAAATTTCTATTTTATGGAGATGAATACGCGAATTCAAGTAGAGCACCCAATTACAGAACAAGTAATTGATTTCGATTTAATACGTGAACAAATTTTAGTTGCTGCAGGAGTACCAATTTCTGGAAAAAACTACTTACCGCAATTACACTCGATAGAATGTAGAATTAATGCTGAAGACCCATTTAATGACTTTAGGCCTTCGCCAGGAAAAATAACGACGCTTCATGCTCCAGGTGGTCACGGTGTTCGTCTAGACACTCATGTTTATGCAGGTTATTCAATTCCTCCAAATTACGATTCTATGATTGCTAAGTTAATTACAACAGCGCAAACAAGAGAAGAAGCAATTAATAAAATGAAACGTGCTTTAGATGAGTTTGTAATAGAAGGTATTAAAACAACAATACCGTTTCATAGACAATTAATGGAACATCCAGACTATTTAGCTGGAAACTATACAACAAAATTTATGGAAGATTTTGTTATTGAAAAGCAAACAGAATAAAAAAAAGCGACTATTATAGTCGCTTTTTTTTATAACTTAAAGTATTCGTTTATAGCAGTAATGACTTGAGGAACTTTATCTGTTTTAAAGTTTAGGATTAAATTATATTCATTTTCATTAATCATTGTAAGTAGTAGGTTTCCCTTTAAAATATTATAAGCTCCTTTTTGTCCTCTACAAAAACATAGCCTTTCGAAACCAACATTTCCCTTTTTTAAATCAGCATCTGTTAAACTCAATTCTACATCTTTAAGGTCAATTTCAATATAAATAATTTCTCTGTAACTAGAATCTTCAACACCTTCTTGTTCATTTCTTTTGTATTCAAATTTTAAAACGGTGTTTTTACCATCTAAAAGTTGAGAATAGCTATTTCCAAATTCATCTGTTTTTATAGAATAAGTTTTGTTTTTTAAGACATTAAAAGAACAAACGCCATCTTCAGGACATAAACTGACCTTGTTTACTAATTTATTTTCAGTATTCATATTCTTATTTGTATTGCAAGCAAAAGAAACAAAAAACACTATTATTATATATAATACTTTCATGCTCAAATGTACAATATTAAAAATTTAACTTCAAATTCTTGGTCATTAGCTATTATCAGTATATATTTAAGCTCATTTATTAAAAAAATTAAAATATGAAAAAAAGTTACTTTAACTGGGTATTTACTTTAATACTTTCTATACTGATTACATTGCCCGCATTGTCGCAAAATAAAAAGGCGTTATGGAATAAAACGACGCAAAGAGCAGCTGCTTTTAAAAAAGAATTAACTTTTAGAAAAACAGAACCAAACAAAGCAGATTTTTATCAATTAGATATTAATGCTTTAAAAACAGAACTACAAACAGCGCCAAACAGAAACACTTTTTCTGGAACTTCAAATGTTATTTTAGATTTCCCTACAGCTGAAGGGACTCTTGAATCTTACAGAATTAAGGAAGCACCAATAATGGAAGCGGCACTTCAAAACAAGTATCCAGATATTCGCACATATATTGGAGAAAGTATTTATACTCCAGGAACCGTTATTCGTTTTAGTATAACATCGCAAGGTTTGCACACCATGTCTATGTCGAATGACAATGGAACTCAATTTATAGATCCTTACACTAAAAATGGGAATGAGTATATAGTTTATGCTAAAAAAGACTTACCAATATTAGACCAAAGTTGGGAATGTGGTGTAGTTGATGGAGAAGCTACTGAAGAAAACAAAGGCTTAGATATTAGTATGCTAAGAAATGCAGACGATGGTTTATTAAGAAACTTTAGATTAGCAGTTGCTACTACTATTGAGTATTCTTCATTTCATTGGATGGCAGCAGGTCTTACTGCAGCAGACACAGAGTCTGTTAAAAGAACAGCCGTTATGGCGGCAATTGTTATTACAATAAACAGAAATAATCAAGTTTACGAAAGAGACTTGTCTATTACTATGACACTTGTTGCAAATAATAATCTTGTTGTTTTTATCAACTCCGATAGTTTTGATAATGATAATGCTGGAACACTAATTGATCAAAGTCAAACAGTTATTGATGGAACCATTGGTTCTGGAAATTACGACATAGGTCACACTTTTAGTACAGGTGGTGGAGGTTTAGCACAATTAAACTCACCATGTACAGGTAGTAAGGCAAGAGGTATTACTGGTTTACCAGCACCAGTTGGTGATGCATACGATATTGATTTTGTTGCCCATGAATTAGGACACCAATTTGGAGCGCCACACACTTTTAATGGTGATGCAGGAAATTGTGCTGGAGGCAATAGAACAGCTTCTAATGCTTATGAGCCTGGAAGCGGATCTACTATTATGGCATATGCAGGAATTTGTGCACCACAAAATGTACAAGGAAATAGTGACCCATATTTTCACCAGAAGAGTTTACAAATGATTTGGGATAACGTTACAACAGGAAATAGCCAATGTGCTACAACTACTAATTCAGGAAATAATGCACCAACCTCTAATGCTGGAGCAGATTATATTATTCCAAATTCTACACCTTATATGTTAACTGGAACTTCTACTGATGCTGATGGAACAGGAACACATACTTATACATGGGAACAATACGATTTAGGACCTGCAGGTTTACCTTTAGAAACAAATACTTCTGGGCCAATGGTGCGTGCTTTTGAAGGGACATCAAGTCCAACTCGATTTATTCCTAGAATGCCAGATTTATTACAAGCGCAAGGTTCTACGACATGGGAGAAACTTGCTTCTGTAGCTAGAACACAAGACTTTAGATTAACCGTTAGAGATAATGGTGCCTCAGGTGGACAAACTGCTGTTGATGAAATGACAGTTACTGTAGATGGAGCAAATGGAGTGCCTTTTTCTGTTACTTCACAAGACGCATTAATAGCATGGGAGTCAGGTAACTCTGAAACTATTACTTGGGTTGTTGCAGGAACAAATGCAGGCGCAGTAAATTCAACTAACGTAGATATTTTATTATCTACAGATGGAGGTTTAACATATACAACTACTTTAGCAACAGCTGTACCTAATAACGGATCTTATAACATAACCGTACCAAATATTCTTGCTGAAAACTGTAGAGTAATGGTAAAAGGAAGTGGAAATATCTTTTTTAATATTAACACAGCTAGAATTGCTGTTGGTTATGCACTTACAGAGGTTTGTACAACGTACCCTTTTGCTATTAACCAAACTATATCACCAAATGCAACTGAATTTCAGTTTTTTGATGAAGATGTTATTGCTTCAGGAAGTATTACAGATGTAAATATAAAATACGACATATCAACAACAAACCTTTCTCAATTACACATGGCTGTATTAGCTCCTTCTGGAACACGTTCTTATTTATATGCAGCTGGACCTTGTACAGGATCAGATGGTAGTGCTAATATGCAAGTGATTTTTGATGATGAAGCAGCAGCAGCAATAACATGTGGTACTAACCCATTAGTGGGAACTGCAACACCAGCTAATATTGCAATACCAGAGCCATTAAGTGGTTTTGATGGAGAAGAAATGAATGGTCAATGGAGATTTATGGCTGCGAATATTGGTCCTTCTAATATGGTTTTTAATACTGTAGATTTAGAAATTTGCACATTGGTCGCTACTCCTTTAAGTGTTGATGAATTTGATTTATCAAACTCATTTTCTGTATTTCCAAATCCAAATAATGGTGAGTTTACAGTTAAATTTAATGGAGCATCAGAAAACGTAAACCTACAAGTAGTAGACATTAGAGGACGTTCAATTCTAAGCAATTCTTATAATGCTTCAGGTGACTTTAATCAAACAATTAACTTAGGAAATGTTCAATCTGGAATTTATTTACTTAATGTAAATGATGGTGGAAGAACAATAACTAAAAAGATTATTGTAGAATAATTTTCTTACTATTATTTATAATAAAAACTCCGAAAGCAATTTCGGAGTTTTTTTATGCTTTAATAGTTCAAATAATTAAACTACATTAGGCTTATGAATTTGTCTTACTGGGAAATAAAATCATGGCTAACCAACGTAGATTATACTATTGTGGGTAGTGGTATTGTAGGTCTAAATTGCGCATTGCAATTAAAAAACCGTTTTCCAAAAGCTAATATTCTAGTTTTAGAAAAAGGAACTTTACCTCAAGGTGCAAGTACAAAAAATGCAGGTTTTGCGTGTTTTGGTAGTTTATCTGAAATCATTGACGACTTAAAAATACATTCAGAACAAGAGGTTTTAGATTTGGTTAAAAATCGAGTAAATGGGCTACAAAAACTAAAAGAAAATTTAGGAGATAAAACTATAGGCTACCAACAATTAGGAGGTTACGAGTTGTTTAATGAAAATGATAATTTATTTGAAACCTGTTTAGCACAAAAAAACTACATTAACAGCTTATTGAAACCTATTTTTAAAGCTGAGGTCTTTAATCTAAAAGACAATACATTCGGTTTTAAAAACATTAAAAACCAATATAGTTTCAATCAATTTGAAGGACAAATAAACACAGGCAAGATGATGGAGGCTTTATTGCAAAAAGTACACTTAAACGATATTAAAATATTAAATAATGTGTCTGTCAATGACTTTTCAGAAGATATAAATTCGGTAAAAGTTAAAACTAATCAGTTTGAGTTTTCCACCTCAAAATTATTAATAGCCACAAATGGCTTTGCTCCAGCATTAAACATTCCAGAGGTTAAACCAGCAAGAGCCCAAGTATTAATTACAAAACCAATAAAAGACCTTCATATTAAAGGCACATTTCATTTAGACGAAGGCTATTATTATTTTAGAAATATAGATAATAGAATCTTGTTTGGTGGTGGTCGTAATCTTGATTTTAAAGGAGAAGAAACTACAGACTTAAGTCAAACCGATTTAATTCAAAACAAATTAGAAGAACTATTAAAAACCACTATTTTACCAAATACATATTTTGAAGTTGATCATCGTTGGAGTGGGATTATGGGAGTAGGACAACAAAAAAAACCAATAGTAAAACAGTTAAGCAATAACGTGTTTTGCGGAGTACGTTTAGGCGGAATGGGAGTTGCAATTGGTAGTTTAATTGGAGAAGAATTAGCAAACCTTATTGACTAATATGATTAAAAAATTAATCAAATTTATAGCTAAAAGCATCCTATGGTTTATCATAATTTCTTTTGGATTAGTTATGCTTTTTAAATGGGTTCCTGTCCCTATTACACCTTTAATGGTGATTAGATATTTTGAAAAAGACAGTCCTAAAATATTACAACACGATTGGCAACCTTTAGAAAATATTTCAAAAAATTTACAATTAGCAGTCATTTGTAGTGAAGACCAAAACTTTTTAAAGCATAACGGATTTGATATAAAAGCTATAGAAAAAGCATATCAAGACAATAAAAAAGGCAAGCGTATAAAAGGCGCAAGTAGTATTAGCCAGCAAACAGCAAAAAATCTGTTTTTATGGCCACAACGCAGTTGGTTGCGTAAAGGATTTGAAACTTATTTTACTTTTTTAATCGAATTAACTTGGTCTAAAGAACGGATTATGGAAGTGTATTTAAACAGCATAGAAATGGGTGATGGTATCTATGGTGCAGAAGCAGCAGCAAAATATTGGTTTAAAAAACCAGCATCAAAACTCTCTAAACTTGAAGCATCTGCAATTGCTGCAATATTACCTAGCCCAAGAAAATATAAAGCAAACCCAGTAACAAATTATATTGCTGGAAGAAAAAAATGGATTACTAACCAAATGAATTTTTTTGGTGTTTTAAATTATAAAGTTGAAGATGATAAGGTCAAATAACACAAAACAAATATTGTATAATAAGTGTGTCCAGTTTAAAAAAAACAGATTGGATATTATTAATAAAACTATTACAGAATTACAAGAATCATTAACGTCCGAAACTAAAAGTAGTGCAGGCGATAAGCATGAAACTGGTCGTGCAATGGTACAATTAGAGCGCGAAAAAGCTGGAAATCAATTGGCTGAAATCCAGAAACTAAATCAAATACTATCCAAAATTGATGCAGATAAAGTGACTGCAAATGTTGTTTTAGGATCTCTAGTTTTCACAACAAATGCTAATTATTTTATTTGCATAAGTGCAGGCGAATTTACTATTTCAGATAAAAAATACTACGCAATTTCAGCAAATACACCAATTGCACAATTACTTTTAGGGAAATCTAAAAATGATACATTTACTTTTAGAAATCAAAATTTTACAATAACAGCCATTATCTAATTTCAATCTAAATCAATTATAGCTTATCTTTAGTAAAATTGAATTAGAAAAATAAATTGAACAATACCCCCACTACTTTTGACGTCATAGTTATTGGTGGTGGATTAGCAGGCTTATGCAGTGCAATCCATCTATCAAAAAATAATTATAGTGTTTTGGTTATCGAAAAAAACGAATACCCAAAGCATAAAGTTTGTGGCGAATATATTTCAAATGAAGTTTTACCTTATCTCAATTTTTTAGGTATTGACGTCTTTGAATTAGGTGCTAAAAAAATAAATCAGTTTGAATTATCTACACCAAAAAACAAACTAGTTAAAGCACAATTACCATTAGGTGGTTTTGGAATTAGCCGCTATTGTTTAGATAATGAACTAGCTAAAAAAGCTATTGACAATAAAGTAACTATCATTCAAGATACAGTTGAAGAGGTTGAGTTTTCAAACGATTTATTTTCAATTAAAACAAAACAAGCTACTTATAATTCAAAAATTACAATTGGCGCTTATGGTAAACGCGCAAATTTAGATGTCAAGTTGAAACGTAAATTCATAAAAAACAAATCGCCTTTTTTAGCAATAAAAACGCATATAAAAGGAGAATTTCCTGACGATTTAGTTGCACTTCATAATTTTGAAGGTGGTTATTGCGGAGTTTCAAAAGTTGAAGATGATAGTATTAATATATGCTACATTACCGATTTTGAAGCCTTTAAAAAGTATAAAGATATTAATGAGTTTCAGCAGAAATTAGTTTTTAAAAACAATGCTTTAAAAAAAGTATTTCAAAACTCAAAATCTGTATTTGAAACACCTTTAACCATTAGTCAAATTTCTTTTGAAACCAAAAACCCAATAGAAAAACACATGTTAATGTGTGGCGACACAGCAGGAATGATTCATCCTTTATGTGGTAACGGAATGAGTATGGCAATACGAAGTGCACAAATGGCATCATTACTTATCATTCAATTTTTTAATGACGACATAAAAGACAGGCTAACATTAGAAAAGCAGTATCTTAGAGAATGGAACGCAGAGTTTAAATCGCGTATAGCTACAGGACACTTTGTTGCTAATTTGTTTAGCAAAAACAGACTAGCTGAAATTTTAATCAGGATTGTAAAATCTGTACCAAGTATTTTACCATATATAATTAAACGTACACACGGTAAAACAATGACAATAGAATGAGTGTATTAATCAACACAAAATATAGAAGTGAAGAAGAAGAAATTATGGACGATTTGGATTATAATGGTCCAATACTTCATGATACTCTAGACAAATTAGCTAAAATAAATCAGTGGTTAGGCGGAAACATTGTGACCATAAACGGACTTAAAAAAGGACTAAAAAATCATCCAAAAGATAAGACAATTACCATTATCGATTTAGGTTGTGGAGGAGGAGATATCTTAAGAGAAGTCTCTGTTTTTGGTAAGAAAAACGAGTACAAATTTCAGTTGATTGGTATTGATGCTAATCCGCATACTGTCAATTATGCAATTAAATTATCGGAAGAATACGATAATATAAAATTTAAAGCAATTGATATTTTTTCAGATGAATTTGAAGCACTAGAATATGATTTGGTATTAACCACATTATTTCTACATCACTTTAAAGAATACCAGTTGGTTTCGTTTTTAAAACCAGTTTTAGAAAAAGCTAAATTAGGAATAGTAGTCAACGATTTACATAGGCACAAATTGGCGTATTATTTATTCAAATTATTATGCACAACGATAAAAAATAAAACAATAGTTGAAGATGGATTAACTTCTGTTTTAAGAGGGTTTAAAAGAAACGAATTGAAAGATATTTCAGAAAAAATAAATGCAAATCATCAAATTCAATGGAAATGGGCATTTCGTTTTCAATGGATTTTGAAGCAAAAATAACATGAGCGTAAAAATAACAGCAGTAGCTAAACAGCTTCCAAAATACACTAGAGAAACAAAAGATATAATTCCGTATTTAAACGTGTGGATGTCTGGTCAAGAGGAACGTTTTCAAAGAAAAGTCATCAAGCTTTTTGAAAACGCAGGAGTAGACAGACGCTATTCTATTATGGATGCAGAAGAAGTTTTTTTAAACACTTCTTTTGAAGAAAAAAATGATATTTATTCTCGTGAAGTCGTCAAATTAGCAGAACAATCTTTAGTCAAAGCACTAGACAAAGCGAAGCTTAAACCAACAGATATAGATTATATAATTACAGTAAGTTGCACAGGAATCATGATTCCATCAATG
The DNA here is from genome assembly GCF_037625555.1 of Lacinutrix sp. Classification (GTDB taxonomy): domain Bacteria; phylum Bacteroidota; class Bacteroidia; order Flavobacteriales; family Flavobacteriaceae; genus Lacinutrix. The sequence goes on along the minus strand of NZ_JASJHV010000074.1, from coordinate 14,885 downwards.
GATGTTTACTTGATTAATAATCTAAAAATGAAACAAGATATTGTGCGATTACCTGTTACCGAAATGGGTTGCGCAGCAGGAGTTTCAGGGATTATTTATGCTAATAATTTTTTAAAAGCTAATCCAAATAAACGTGCAGTAGTTATAGCTGTAGAGTCACCAACAGCAACATTTCAGTTGGACGATTTTTCTATGGTTAATATTGTTAGTGCAGCTATTTTTGGTGATGGTGCATCAAGTGTAATTTTATCGTCTTATGAAGATGAAAAAGGCCCAAAAATACTAGACGAAGCGATGTATCATTTTTACGATGCGACAACAATGATGGGTTTTAAATTGGTCAATACTGGTTTGCAAATGATTTTAGACAAAGCTGTTCCAGAGACCATTTCAGCACATTTTCCTAAAATTGTCCATCCTTTTCTAGAACGGAATAACATAACAATTGAAGACATAGATCATCTTATTTTTCATCCAGGAGGAAAAAAAATAGTACAAACTGTTGAAGATTTATTCGGATCTTTAGGTAAGAATATTGACGACACAAAAGAAACGCTAAGACTTTACGGAAACATGAGTAGCGCTACTGTTTTGTATGTTTTAGAGCGTTTTATGGATAAACAATTACCTAAAGGAGACAAAGGTTTAATGCTGAGTTTTGGACCTGGTTTTTCAGCACAACGCATATTATTAGAATGGTAAAAGACTTTCAACATAAAAATTATTGGGCACTCATTTTAGGTGGATCCAGCGGATTGGGTTTAGCTACAGCAAAAAAGCTAGCAAAACATGGAATGCATATTTGTATCATTCACAGAAATTCAAGAACTCAAGAAGAAGAAATCAATTTAGAATTTTATAAAATTAAATCTGAAGGCGTTCAGTTTAAATCGTTTAACGTTGACGCTTTTAAAGAGGAAAAACGAAATGCGATTATTTCAGAATTATCAGCAATTTTAGGAACTGAAGGTGAAATAAGAACGTTAGTACATAGTGTAGCAAAAGGAAATTTAAAACCTATGCTGGATGACGAAAAACCAACATTAAAAAACGACGATTTTAATCTAACAATCAATGCTATGGCTATTAGTTTATACGATTGGACCAAAGCAATTTTTGAAGTCAAACTATTTGCAGAAGATTCTAGAATTATCAGTTTTACAAGTGAAGGAAATACCAAAGCTTGGAAAAATTACGCAGCAGTTTCTGCAGCTAAAGTTACTCTAGAAGCCATTACCAGAAACATTGCTTTAGAATTTGCTTCGTTTGGGATTAGAGCCAATTGTATACAAGCAGGAGTTACAGATACAGCGTCTTTACGCATGATTCCTGGAAGCGAAAAAATTAAAGAACATAGTCTTAAACGTAATCCATTTAAGCGATTAACACAACCAGAAGATATTGCAAATGCAGTCTATTTATTAAGTAAAGATGAAGCAAGTTGGATCAATGGTTGTGTAATTCCTGTAGATGGTGGCGAACATATTAGTTAAGTATGACTGGAAAACAAATCATAAAATTATTACCATATCAACAACCTTTCCTATTTGTTGATGAATTAACTATGATATCTTCTGAAGGAATAACAGGTAACTACACCTTTAAAACAGACGAGTATTTCTATAAAGGACACTTCAAGAACAATCCAATTACACCAGGCGTTATTTTAACAGAATGTATGGCACAAATTGGAGTCGTATGTTTAGGTATTTATATGCTGGAAGATGAAATTTCAGAAGATATAAAACCTCAAATAGCTTTAACTTCAAGTCAAGTCGATTTCTTTTTACCAGTCTTATCTGGAGAGAAAGTAACTGTGGTTTCAGAAAAAGAAGTCTTTAGATTTAATAAATTAAAATGTAAAGTGAAACTTTTAAATGAAAAAGGAGAATTGGTTTGTCGCGGAAAAATTTCAGGAATGATAAAAGCATGAAAAACAGAGTAGTTATAACAGGTATAGGAGTTGTTGCACCAAATGGTGTTGGAATTGACGCGTTTAAAAAAGCCATAAAAAATGGTGAATCTGGAATTACCTTTCATCAAGAATTAGAAGACTTAAATTTTTCGTGTTGCATTGGTGGCATTCCAAAGATTTCCGAAGAAAAAAAACTAGAATACTTAACGCCTTTACAATTAAGAGGCTTTAATAGTTCTGGAATTTTATATGGCTGTATAGCAGGTATGGATGCGTGGAAAGATGCAGGATTTACGATAGATGCAAACAGTGATTTAGACTTTGATAGCGGAACCATTTTTGGAACAGGAACCTCAGGAGTTGAAAAATTTAGAGAAGCCATTTATAAGTTGGATGATAAGCAAGTCAAACGATTAGGAAGTACAGTCGTCGTCCAAACTATGGCTAGCGGAATTAGTGCTTTTTTAGGCGGAATTTTAGGCTTAGGAAATCAAGTAACTACAAATTCGTCAGCATGTACCTCAGGAACGGAAGCTATTTTGATGGGTTTTGAGCGTATTAAAAACGGTCAAGCAAAACGAATGTTAGTAGGAAGTTGCAGTGATGATGGACCTTATATTTGGGGAGGATTTGATGCGATGCGAGTGATGACCTATAAACATAATCAATCACCAAAAGAAGGATCAAGACCTATGAGTGCAAGTGCTTCTGGATTTGTTCCTGGAGCAGGAGCAGGAGCTTTAGTGTTAGAGTCTTTAGAAAGTGCTTTAGCACGAAACGCAACCATTTATGCTGAGGTTATAGGTGGAAATATTAACTCAGGAGGACAACGTCAAGGCGGAACCATGACAGCTCCAAATGCAGATGCAGTGCAACGTTGTATTACTGATGCTATTAAAAATGCAGGAATTCCTTCTGAGGATATTGATGTTATTAATGGTCATTTAACAGCGACATCAAAAGATGGATTAGAAATTGAAAATTGGACTAAAGCTTTAAACAGAAAAGGAACTGATTTTCCGTATATCAATTCTTTAAAATCTATGGTTGGTCATTGTTTAGCTGCTGCAGGAAGTATTGAAAGCGTCGCAACCGTATTACAATTGAAGGATCAGTTTGTGTTTCCAAATATTAATTGTGAAGATGTACATCCAGAAATTTCAGAATTGATTTCCGAAGAAAAAATTATAAAAAAAGTATTAAAAACAGATCTAAATATTGCTGTAAAAGCCAGTTTTGGTTTTGGCGATGTTAATGGTTGTGTTATTTTTAAAAAATATAATTAGACTATGACAAAAGAAGAATTAATTGCTAAGTTAAAAACGATTGTACAACCTTATATTCAAGACGAAGAAGCGTTTGCAAGCTTATCAGAAAGTACAGATTTTATTAACGACCTTAAAATAAATTCTGCTAATTTGGTAGATGTGATTTTAGATGTTGAAGATGAATTTGACATAAGAATTGAAAATGACGATATGGATAGAATGATTTCGGTAAAAGAAGCCATGCTTGTTATAAATGAAAAACTTACTGAAAAATGATAGGCAATGATATTGTCGATTTAAAACAAGCAGCTAAAGATAGTAATTGGAAACGCTCTCGTTTTTTAGACAAAGTATTTACACAAAAAGAACAACAGGTTATTTTTTCTGCAGAAAATCAACACCAAATGGTTTGGCTGTTTTGGAGCATGAAAGAAGCTGCTTATAAAGTAAATATGCAGCAGTTTGGGAAACGATTTTTTAATCCGAAACGTATTCAATGCGAGTTGTTTCCTAAAAACAAAGGACAAGTTGTTATTGATAGGAATAAGTACTTTACTAACTCTACAATAACAGAAGACTTTATCCATTCTATTGCGACTTTAGGTTGTAAAGATGAGGTTAAAAGTGAGTGGTTTAAAAGTGAAAAATTAGATTATAAGAGTCAAAGCTCTAAAGTGAAAAAGGAATTAATAACCTTTCTAAAGACAAAATTTTTAAAGGTTCGAAAAAACAATATTGGAATACCAAGATTATTTAAAAAGGAGAAAGAATTGAATCTTTCTTTTTCTTTAACTCATCATGGTTATTATTACAGCTATGCTATAATTTCTAAATAAATTAGTGCATTTATTTTTAAATTTTCTTTGTTTTCAAAAAACACAATTTTACCATTTAAACTAGCTTCAATCAAGTAATGTTTACCTTTAAAATAAGATTTTTTCACTATTGCTTTTAAGCTTGATTCTTCTACAACTTTTAATTGATGTACATAAATAACTTCATCTTTAATAATATTAAATTCACCAAAAAACGAAGCAATTAAAGGTGTTTCAGGTTTTTTATATAAGTGCTCAGGTGTATTATAAGCTTCAATTGTATTGTTGTTTAATACCATTAAATTATCTGCAAAACCCAAAACATCTTCTTTATCGTGTGTTGCAACAATACAGGAGATGTTATTCTTTTTTAAATACTTAAAAATATTACGTCTTAGTGATTGTTTTTTAAAGTTATCGATATGGCTAAATGGTTCATCTAGCAATAAAATTTCTGGTGCTTTTGCTAAAGCTCTTGCAAGCGCAACGCGTTGTTTTTGTCCACCACTTAACAGTTTCACTTTTGTTTTCGATAAGAAGGTGAGTTCTACAACTTTAAGAAGTTCTGCTATACGTTGCTTTTTTTTTTCTTTATAAAAATTTGAAAGGTGCTGTCCAATATTTTCTGCTACCGAAATATAAGGTTCTAACTCAAATTCCTGTGCCACGTATTTCATAAAATCATAACCAATAACAAGGTTATGTTTTGGACCTAGAATTTGATTATTTTTCCAGAAAACAGAGCCTTTATTTAAATCGTATTCACCTCGAAGTACTTTTAAAAGCGTACTTTTTCCACAACCACTTTCACCAATAACCGCTAAGTATTCTCCAGGCTTTACTTGAAAAGTAAGGTCGTTTAAAACAGGTGTTTTGCCGTATGAAAAGTTGAGATTTTTTACTTGAAGCATAGCAATAAATAAAAGACCTGTCTCGTTTTTGTAACCAATGAGGTCTAATTTTATGTTGTAATTATATTAATCTTTAAACTCTTCTTTCATTTTACTAGGTAACACATCGTAGCCCATATTAAAGAGTGTGAAACCGTAAATATCTGCATATTGCTCTATAGTTTTACTTACAGGAGTTCCTGCACCATGTCCTGCATCTGTTTCTATTCTAATTAGTGTTGGGTTTTTACCAGATTGTTTTGCTTGTAGTTCTGCCACAAACTTAAAACTGTGCGCTGGTACTACACGATCATCATGATCTCCAGTGGTTACTAACGTCGCTGGATACTGTACACCAGGTTTTACATTATGAACAGGAGAATAGCCTTTTAAGTATTCGAACATTTCTATGTTATCTTCTGCTGTTCCATAATCGTAAGCCCAGCCTGCTCCTGCTGTAAAGGTGTGGTAGCGTAACATATCCAAAACACCAACTGCTGGTAAAGCAACCTTCATTAAATCTGGACGTTGTGTCATTGTTGCACCAACTAACAGACCTCCATTTGATCCTCCTCTAATAGCTAAATAGTCGCTAGAAGTATAATTTTCTTCAATTAAGTATTCAGCTGCAGCTATAAAATCGTCAAAAACATTTTGTTTTTTTAATTGTGTTCCAGCATCGTGCCATTCTTTACCATATTCTCCGCCACCTCTTAAATTAGCAACAGCATAAATACCACCTTGCTCCATCCAAACGGCATTTGTAATACTAAAACTAGGCGTTAAACTTATGTTGAAACCACCATAACCATAAAGTATCGTTGGGTTTTTCCCGTTGAGTTTTACACCTTTCTTGTGCGTTATAATCATTGGAATTTTTGTTCCGTCTTTAGATGGGTAAAAAACCTGTACACTTTTGTAATCTTCAGAATTAAAATCGATACTTGGTTTTCTAAAAAGGGCTGAAGCTCCTTTTTCAATATCATATTTGTAGATACTTCCTGGTGTTACGTAGTTTGTAAAAGAATAATACAACTCTTTATCTTCCTTTTTTGCACCAAAACCTCCAGCACTACCAATACTTGGTAGTTTTACCTCACGAACAAACTTTCCATTATAATCGTATTGAAAAATTTGAGAAACAGCATCTACCATATATTCAGTAAAAAAATAACTACCAGCTGTAGATGGACTCAATACGTTGTTGGTTTCTGGTATAAAATCCACCCAATTTTCTGGTGTTGGATTAGAAGCGTCTACAGTTACAATTTTCTGATTTGGTGCATTTAAATTGGTCACCAAATATAATTTAGAACCTATATTTTCTAACACATAGGTGTCACTATCTGTATTCCCGATAATTTCTATTAAAGGCGCATTAGGTTTCGTTAGGTCTTTAATGTATAATTTGTTTCCAGAAGTAGATACACGAGGCGATATTAATAAGTATCGGTCATCTTCTGTTACGCTACCATAAATATATCTGTGTTTTTCTTCAGGAGAATTACCATATATTATTTTATCGTCTTTTTGCGATGTTCCTAATTTGTGATAATATACTTTATGCTGATCTGTTTTTGCAGATAATTCACTGCCTTCAGGTTTATCGTAACTAGAATAGTAAAAGCCTTCATTTTTATACCAAGACATGCCGCTGAATTTAACATCTACAATGGTATCTTCTATAATTTCTTTAGTTTCGGTGTCCATAATTAGGATTTTTCTCCAATCGCTTCCACCTTCAGAAATAGCATAAGCTATTTTTTTTCCATCCTTAGAAAAACTTGTACCTCCTAAAGAAGTTGTGCCATCTTCACTAAATCCATTAGGATCTAAAAATATAGTTGCTGTTTTTGGGTCTTCTCTTGATTTATATCTATAAATCACATATTGGTTTTGGAGTCCTGTATTTTTATAAAAATAAGTGTAGTCTCCTTCTTTAAAAGGAGCACCAATTTTTTCGTAGTTCCATAATTTTGTTAATCTGTTTTTTAATTCATTACGAAATGGAATATTATCGAGATAGCCAAAAGTAGTTTTGTTTTGGGTTTTTACCCAAGCCATAGTTTTATCACTTCTATCGTCTTCTAGCCAACGGTATGGATCTTTTACAGCTGTTCCAAAATAACTAGTAATAGTATCTACGGTTGTTGTTTCTGGATAAGTTACTGTTATTTTTTTGTGTTGTTTTTCGGTTTCTTCACAAGACATAATTACTGAAAGTGTTAATAAGGAAAGGAATAGTTTTTTCATGGTCTTTACTTTTTGTTGATTATAAAAATAAACAAAAAAGCATTTACAATTTTATGTAAACGCTTTTAGTGTAACTTCATTTTTATAAAGAGTATTTAAACTAAATTATTTTCAACTAAATATTCAGCAATTTGAACCGTATTTGTAGCAGCTCCTTTTCTAAGATTATCGCTTACAATCCATAGGTTAAGCGTATTTGGTTGCGAACCATCTCTACGAATACGTCCAACAAATACATCATCTTTTCCATTAGCATATAATGGCATTGGATAGTAGTTTACATCTATGTTGTCTTGAACAGTTATGCCTTCAGTCTCGTTTAATATTGTTCTTATTTCGTTTATATCAAAATCATTTTCAAATTCAACATTTACAGATTCACTATGTCCTCCAGCGGTTGGTATTCTAACTGCTGTTGCAGTAATAGCAATGGTTTTGTCGTGTAGAATTTTTTGAGTTTCACGAACCAATTTCATTTCTTCTTTGGTGTAACCATTTTCTTCAAAAACATCGCAATGTGGAATAGCATTTTTATGAATAGGATAGTGGTAAGCCATTTCGCCTTTTACACCATTCATTTCGTTTTCCAATTGTTGCATTGCTTTAACACCAGTTCCTGAAATAGATTGATACGTTGAAACAACGATACGTTTTATTTTATACTTTTTATGAAGTGGTGCTAATACCATTACCATTTGTATGGTAGAACAGTTTGGATTAGCAATAATTTTATCTTCTTTAGACAGTTCGCTAGCATTAATTTCTGGAACTATTAACTTTTTAGACAAGTCTATTCTCCAAGCAGAAGAATTATCGATTACAGTAGTACCTACAGCAGCAAATTTTGGAGCCCACTCTAAAGACGTTTCTCCTCCAGCCGAAAATAAAGCAATATCAGGTTGCATTGCAACAGCATCTGCCATACTTACAATTGTAAACTCTTGGTTTTTAAAGATTACTTTTTTACCAACAGAGCGTTCTGAAGCGACAGGAATAAACGCTGTAATTTTAAAATTACGCTCTTCTAAGACTTTACGCATGATTTCTCCAACCATACCTGTAACACCAATAACTGCTAATTTCATAAAAATCTTTATTTAAAATACTAATACAAAGCTATTATTTTTCTTATTGCTAGAGTTTAAAAACGGATTAAATTTTTATTAAAATTTGAAACAAAAAAAGGGTTTTGCATGCAAAACCATTTTAAAAAAAGTTATTAATGAAAAATGAGGATTACTTTTTTAAAGCGTCTCTTATTTCCATTAATAAATCATTATCAGATGGACCTGCTGGTGCAGCAGCCTCAACTGGTTTTTTAGTTTTGTTATATGCTTTAACAATTAAGAACATTACCAATCCTACAATTACTAAGTTAATTATAGTATTTACCCATGCACCATAAGATATAACAGCTCCTCCAGCTTCTTTTGCAGCTTCTAGAGTTAAATAGTCTTTTCCGTCCATTGCATAGAATAGGTTTGCAAAGTCTGTTCCACCACTAAAGTGTCCAACAAATGGCATTACAATATTGTTTACAAATCCAGTTACAACAGCTCCAATTGCTCCTGCCATGATAACCGCTACAGCAAACTCTATAACGTTACCAACCATAATAAAGGCTTTAAATTCTTTAAGCATAATTTTAAATTTCAAGTTAGTTGATTTTAATTAATTATCAATTTAGTTAAAATTAGAACATAAGTTGCAGGTTTTCAGTTTATAAAGCCACAAACTATCGACAAAAAGTTCTTTTTACACGCTGAGATACAGAAGTGAGTAGTTCGTAAGAGATAGAATTAACATTCTCGGCTAGACTCTCAGCAGAATGTTCAGGGCCAAAAACAATAACTTCGTCTCCTTCCTGACAAGGAATAGATGTAACATCTACCATAATCATGTCCATACAAACATTACCAATAATAAATGCTTTTTTGCCATTAATAAAAACAAATCCATTTCCGTTTCCATATTGTCTTCCAATACCATCTGCATGACCAATAGGTAGAGTAGCTGTTCTTATTTTTTTATGAGCAATAAAAGCGCGATTGTAACCTAAACTATTACCTTTATTAATAACGTGAATTTGAGAAATACTTGTTTTTAACGTTGCTATAGGTTTTAAATCTTTATTTATTTCAGGATTATTTCCAAAGCCATATAAGCCAATACCACATCTAACCATATTTAAATGTGCTTGAGGATAATTTAAAACTCCAGACGTATTGCACATATGAAGCATTGGCTTGTAAGGTAATATTTGGGTTATTTTTTTTGAAATATTATTAAAGCTACTAATTTGGTTTAGAGTAAATTCTTTTTCTTTTTCATCTTCACTTGCTGCTAAATGAGAAAAGAGAGACTTAACTTTTATACCTTTAGTTTTTTCAAGATGTTTTAAAATGGTTTTAATTTCAGTCTCATCAAAGCCCAATCTATTTAAACCAGTGTTAAATTTAATATGAACAGGATAATTAGTTTGCTTATTTTCTTCAGCTACAGCTATAAATTTATTTAAAACACGTTGGGAATAGATACTGGGTTCTAAACAATGCTGTATAATTGATTCAAAATTTTCAGGAAGAGGATGTAAAACTAAAATAGGTGTTTTAACACCAGCATTTCTTAATGCAATACCTTCGTCTACATAGGCAACTGCAAAGTAATCGACATTTAATTTTTCAAGATATTTAGCTATTTCTATAGCATCACTTCCATAAGCGAATGCTTTTACAACAGCTAAAAACTTAGTGTTGTTTTCAAGTTTAGATTTTAAAAACATGAAATTATGCTGCAGTGCCTTTAGGTCTATTTCTAGAACTGTTTCTTGAGCTTTACGCATCTTTGTTTTTAGATTTTACTTCTTCTGCCTCATTAACCTTCATAGTTCTTATTTTTTCGCGCATAGTAGCTTTGAAGTAAGCAGCACGACTTAAAGGCTCATATTCTTCTGTTTCTCCTAATAAAACAAGATCTTCACTTTTGTTTTTTCTAAAACTAAATTGCGCTAAGTTCCCTGTTCTTGTACAAACAGCATGTACTTTCGTTACATACTCTGCGGTTGCCATTAGGTTTGGCATTGGTCCAAAAGGATTGCCTTTAAAGTCCATATCTAAACCAGCCACAATTACACGAACGCCTTTATTTGCTAAATCGTTACAAACACGTACAATTTCATCATCAAAGAATTGAGCTTCATCAATACCTACAACATCGCAACCGTCTGCCAGAATAGGAATATTTGCCGCAGCAGGTACTGGAGTAGAACGTATTTGGTTTGCATCATGCGAGACTACCATTTCGTCATCATATCGCACATCTATTGCAGGTTTAAAAATTTCTACTTTTTGCTTTGCAAATTGCGCACGCTTTAGCCTTCGAATGAGCTCTTCGGTTTTTCCAGAGAACATGGAACCGCAAATAACTTCAATCCAACCAAATTGTTCTTTTTGATTTACTGTATTTTCAAGAAACATTTTGTAATTTTAACACACCAACAAGATAAATTTCTCGTTGCTATAAAGGTGGCTCAAATTTATTAAAAATCAAAAGCCTAAATTGTATTAATTTAAATAATTATAAAAATTTTAATCTATGATGAAGAAGTTAGAATCAGAATTAATGAGTATTGCTCATAAGATTCTTAAACTAAAAGGGAAAGAAGATGTAAATAGAATGCATACTGAGGTAGCAGCGCTATACGAAAAGCTTACTGTTTTAAAATTTGCTCAAGAAAATTTTGAAGACGATTTACCAACTATTGGTGACAACTCATCGTTTTTTGGGATGCTAGATACAGCGTTTAATAATACATTTAGCGATACTATTGAGGTTGGTAACAAAACCTATATAGATGTAGATGAGCGTGACGAAGATGAAATTATGGAACCAGTAATAGAGAAAATTAAAGACATGGTTGCGCAAATGCCTCATGAAACTCAAGAAATAGATGCTGTTTTTGAAGCAATAAAACCGAAATATCATAAAAATGATTTTGAAGACATCACTGCCGATTTTAACGAAACTCCAATTTTTGACAAAGTTAGTGACGTTAAAGCCAATGAAAAAAAGTCTTTAAATGATAAACTTAAGTCTAGAGGTTTTACTATTGGTTTAAATGATAAACTAGCATTTATTAAACACTTATTTGATGGGAAAAACCAAGATTACGATCGTGTTATCTCACAATTAAATACCATGACAAATTTTAAAGAAGCTACTGTTTTTATTGAAACTACAGTAAAGCCAGATTATAATTCGTGGAAACATAAAGAGGAGTATACAGAACGTTTTATGGAAATTATTGAAGCTAGATTTAATTAATAGCAATAATAATGGATGCTCAAAAAATAATTTATTGGGTTACAACTGCCTTATTGTGTGTCATGATGCTATATTCTGCGAACATGTATGTTACTAAATACGACATGGTAAACCATTTTTTTGAAACACTTAATTACCCCACTTATATTATTTATCCATTAGCAGTGTTAAAAATGCTAGGCGTAATTATGGTTTTGTGGCGTAAAAGTAGCTAGAAAAACTATCTAAAGGAAAAGCAACATCAGTATTATTAGTTATGGTAAATTGGTAAGTAACAGTATTGTTCCAATTACTTATTCCAATCCCTTCTGGTGGTGTAACTTGAGAGTAAGTAACAGAAAAATCTACTAGTATATCATTTATATCTATTGAAATTATGGATTGATTACTTGATGTGTTTGTATCTGTTGTTCCGTCAGGAGACAAAACAATAACACTTGTAGCAATTCCTCCAGGAGTTATAGGAGCACTAACAGTAACTAATACCTCTACACTAGAATTATTAGGCATATTCGTAATAGTACCAGTTAACTCATTTCCTATCAAAGTTAAATTTGAAACATTACTAGCACCTCCTGTTGAGTTCTGACTTATAGAATTATTATAGCTTAAAGTTTGAGAAAATGTAGCATTACTTACTGGGTTTCCAGAATTTAATATTGTAATAAGGTATTGAAAATCTTGATAAATATTTACTTGGGAAACAGTACTTCCAGATAAGTTTTGTGCCTCAACAACAATAGATAAATCTGTAGTTTGCGCTGCTACTTTTAAAAAAGAAAAGTAGAAAAGAAAAAGGCAAATTAGAAGTTTTTGCATTGGTTGGTTTAATACTAAGATGCTAAAATTATAAAAAGGTTGCGTTATAAACTCTCAAAAAGATTGTAAATTTGAAAAGACAACAGTTTTTAATGAGCAAACTATACATCGTTCCAACACCTATTGGAAATCTTGAAGATATGACTTTTAGAGCTATTTCAGTTTTAAAATCTGCTGATGCTATTCTAGCAGAAGACACCAGAACTTCAGGAAAACTTCTAAAGCATTTCGAAATAAAAACACCAATGCAAAGTCACCATATGCATAACGAGCATAAAACTGTCGTGCGTTTGGTTGAGCGTTTAAAAGGTGGAGAAACCATTGCGCTAATAAGCGATGCAGGAACTCCAGCGATAAGTGATCCTGGGTTTTTACTAACACGAGCATGTGTAGAAAATAATATTGAGGTAGATTGTTTACCAGGAGCAACTGCTTTTGTGCCAGCTTTAGTAAACTCTGGATTACCAAACGACAAGTTTGTATTTGAAGGCTTTTTACCAGTAAAAAAGGGCAGGCAAACACGATTAAAATTACTAGCAGAAGAATCAAGAACTATTATTTTTTATGAAAGTCCACATAAGCTTCTAAAAACGTTAACTCATTTTTGTGAGTATTTTGGTGAAGATAGACCAGTTTCTGTTTCTAGAGAATTAACTAAAATATTTGAAGAAACCATAAGAGGCTCAGCAAAAGAGGTGTTAGAGCATTATACTAACAAACCTCCAAAAGGTGAAATAGTAATAGTAGTAGGCGGTAAAAAGTAAACTTAACAAACCAGCCTAAAGATGTTTAAAAGACAAATTTTTATTTTAGTCATTTCTATATTATTTATTAGTTGTAATTCTTCTAATATTAAAAAAGAAATAGAATCTTCTAAAACCGATGAGGTTGATTATTTTAAACTTGTTGATGATGAGTTTACTGGCGATTTAGCATATAAAACTACTGCTTTTATTTAAAAATATTGGCGTGTTGTAGGTAACAAAGGTTTTGATGCTAGTATTCGAGAAATAGAAAAACAGTTAATAGAATCAGGATATATTAATGAAAATAAAGCTACTCCAGAAACAGTTTTAACTTATAGAATAGAAAAAAGACCTCTTAAAAAACCAACATGGGAACCTGTATCTGCCTTAGTAATAATTAATGGTGAAGATAAGCCGTTATTAAATCAAGTTACAAATAGAAATATGGTGATATTAAAATTCTTATAGCACACCAAAAGAAGATATAACTGGAGAAGTGGTTTTTATAGAAGACCTCTCAAAATTAAAAAATATTGATGTTAAAAGCAAGATTGTTTTTGTTGAAGCAAATCCATTTATGGTTTATAATGCTGCACTTATACAGGGAGAAGCTATTGGAATGATGACTTATGACAATCCTAAATACCTTCAACCAGAAAAAAACACAACTTCTATTCAGTTTCGTACCATACCTCTAAACCAAACTTTAAAGCCTTGGGCAATAGCTTTGTCTCATGAAGCCAAGGAGCGTTTAAAGGCATCACTAAAAAAAGGTAAGGTAAACTTAAATGTTGCTATTGAAACTAAAATATATCCATCTGAAGAGCTAACTATTGTTGCTGAGGTTAAAGGTTCTAAATATCCAAAACAACGTTTAGTTTTTAGTGCTCATGTTCAAGAACCTGGTGCTAATGATAATGCTACAGGAGTTGGTGTTGCACTAGAAATAGTTTCTACAAGACGCTATGTTCAAGAAGATAAAGAAAGAGCCAAAAACATCAAATGGGGAATTAGTTTAGATATGTTTGGCGAGAATACAGATATTACTGGAGGTACTTTTTTAATAGAAAAAATGCCAGACCCAAGTGCTATTTGGACTAGAGGTAGTGATAAACATACAGAATGGCGAGGAAGAAAAATGAGTTTAGAGCAAATGAAACCACATTATTTAAACGACTTTTTAATAAACAGATTTAAACAACAAGGAGAAAGAGCTAATTGGGTTGTAAAAACAAATCCTTATGAAGGAGGAAGTGACCATGTGCCGTTTTTAAATGGAGATATACCATGTGTTCTTTTTTGGCATTTTACAGACCAGTTTTATCATACTGATAACGACCGATTAGATAAAGTTTCACAAACAACACTTAAAAATGTAGGAATTGCATCATTAGTCTATGCTCTTTTAAACGCTGATTACAATCTAGCTAGAGAAACTATAAGCCAAATAGACTATTCGGCAATTGAAAGAATAAATGAAGAATTAAAATAAGGAAAGCTAGCTACAGCTAATGGAAAAGATTTAAAAACGCAGATTGAAATTTTAGAGGCTTGGCAAGATTGGTATATAAATGCAATTGAAACCACAAAAGATATGGTTGAAGATACTTCTTTAATAAATGAAGAGGTTTTAAAATCTCAAAATAGTATTAAGACAATTACTAGCAATAATATTAATAGTTTAAGTAACTAATATTAAGTGTAATTAGTTTCAGACAAGATTAAATAATAAAAAAGCCGCAACATCAGTTGCGGCTTTTTTTGTGGTTTAAATTAGTTGGTTAAACTGATTTATTTTTGTGTGTTTTTATTTAGCTTTTGGTCCACCACTTAATATTTTAAATTCTGAACGTCTG
>NZ_JASJHV010000073.1:0-15595 GCF_037625555.1 Lacinutrix sp. | reverse complement strand
CCAGAAAATCCAGAAGCGTTTTTTTAAATTTATCTAACTCACATCATAAATTTTTCAAAGTAAGAGTGAGTAAAATGTCTACAGCGACTCGGTGCTACATCATGCCTGGCATTCCGACACCCATATGAGGCATTACACCAGCAGGAGCATCTTCTTTAATATCAATTAAAGCACACTCAGTTGTTAATATCATTCCTGCAACAGAAGCTGCATTTTCTAATGCTATTCTTGTTACTTTTTTAGGATCTATAATACCAGCTTTAAGCATATCTACATACGTTTCAGATTTTGCATCGTAACCAAAGTCTTTTTTACCTTCTAAAACCTTATTTATTACCACACTGCCTTCTCCACCAGCATTTTCTACAATAGTACGTAAAGGAGACTCAATTGCTCTGTTTACAATTTGTACACCTGTAGTTTCGTCTAAATTATCTGTAGCAATTTTTTCTAATATTTTTTTTGTGCGAACTAAAGCAACACCACCACCTGCAACAATACCTTCTTCTACAGCTGCTCTTGTCGCGTTTAATGCATCGTCTACACGATCTTTCTTTTCTTTCATTTCTACTTCACTAGCAGCACCAACATATAAAACTGCAACACCACCAGCTAATTTAGCTAAACGTTCTTGTAACTTTTCTTTATCGTAATCGCTAGTAGTAGATTCTATTTGAGTTTTAATTTGGTTTACTCTATTTTTAATTAAAGATTTATCACCAGCACCATTAACAACAGTAGTGTTGTCTTTATCTATAGTAATGCGCTCTGCAGTTCCAAGCATTTCAATTGAAGCGTTTTCAAGTGTAAATCCGCGTTCTTCAGAAATTACAGTTCCTCCAGTTAAAATAGCAATATCTTCTAGCATTGCTTTACGTCTGTCTCCAAAACCTGGAGCTTTTACAGCAGCAATTTTTAAAGATCCACGTAATTTATTAACTACTAAAGTTGCTAAAGCTTCGCCATCTAAATCTTCTGCAATAATTAATAAAGGCTTTCCTGTTTGTGCAACAGGCTCTAATATTGGAAGTAAATCTTTCATTGTAGAAACCTTTTTGTCATATAACAATACATAAGGATTCTCTAAATCTGCTATCATTTTTTCGCTATCTGTCACAAAATATGGAGATAAGTAACCTCTATCAAACTGCATACCTTCTACAACATCTACATAAGTATCTGTTCCTTTAGACTCTTCAACAGTAATCACGCCTTCTTTTCCTACTTTACCAAATGCTTTTGCTATTAAGTCTCCAATAAGGCCATCGTTATTTGCAGAAATAGAAGCAACTTGCTTTATTTTATCTGAAGAGTTTTTTACTTCTTTTGCTTGTTTACCTAAGTCTTCAACAATTGCTTTTACTGCTTTGTCAATACCTCGTTTTAAATCCATAGGATTTGCACCTGCAGCTACATTCTTTAAGCCTTCTTTTACTATAGCTTGGGCTAATACAGTAGCAGTTGTAGTTCCATCTCCAGCTAAATCATTAGTTTTTGAGGCAACTTCTTTTACCATTTGAGCTCCCATATTTTCTAATGGGTTTTCTAATTCAATCTCTTTTGCAACGCTTACACCATCTTTTGTAACAACTGGTGCGCCAAAAGAACGACTAATAATTACGTTTCTACCTTTTGGTCCTAAGGTTACTTTTACTGCATTTGCTAATGCGTCTACACCACGTTTTAATCCGTCGCGAGCTTCAATATCAAATTTTATATCTTTTGCCATATTTTTAAATTTTATTATTCCTGCGTTAGCAAGAATCTATATTAATATTTGTCTTATAAAATAATGCTGTAATCGTTATTAGATAATAGCCATTATATCTTCTTCACGCATCATTAAATAATCTGTTCCATCTAATTTAATTTCAGAACCAGAATATTTACCATAAAGTACTGTGTCTCCCACTTTAACTGTAAGTGGTTCGTCTTTTTTGCCGTTTCCAATAGCTACAACAGTTCCTTTGTGTTGTTTTTCTTGTGCGCTATCTGGAATATATAATCCAGAAGCAGTTTGTGTCTCAGCAGGAAGTGCTTCAACAAGTACACGATCTGCTAATGGTCTAATGTTTATTTTGCTCATTGTTATTTTTTTTACTCTGTTCTATAACAGAAGGATTATTAATTTTCTTAAAATTGTTTATGCTAAAAATGTGCCATTTGCTAGTAACTGACAAATTTACAGACTTAGTTTAAAAATATATAGAAACAAAAAATGCCAACTGTTGAGTTGGCATTTTTTGTTTCTATATATTAATGTGCTTAAACTTCACTATCAATTATTTTGTTGTATCATCTGCTTGCTGGTTCAGGAGCAGGTGTTACAGGAGTAGAAATTGCATCTGGATCTAAAGCTTTAGAATCTGCAGAAACTCCACTACGAGTAATAGTTAAACTTGAAGCTAAAATTAATGCCACTAAAATAGCACCTAATGACCAAGTACTTTTATCTAAAAAGTCTGTTGTTTTCTTAACACCTCCTAATTGTTGAGTTCCACCTCCTCCAAATGAAGAAGATAATCCGCCACCTTTTGGGTTTTGTACCATTATTACGACAATTAGCAAAAATGCTACTACTACGATTAATATTAATAATATTGTAAACATGTTATTATTTAATTATTTTGTTCTTGTAATTCTTTTATTGCTTTAATTTGGTCTGCAAAGAAACCACTTTTTTCTGGATATTTCAAACTTAATATTTTATAAGATTGAATTGCCTTTTTATAGTTTTTTTGTTCAAGGTAAATACGTGCTAAAGTCTCTGTCATTAAGGATTCAGGCTGTATCATTTGTGCCTTAGCGATGTTTTGGTTTGACCCAGATGTTTTTTTGGCAGCTAACTTTGGACTTTTTTCTATAAACTTTTCTATAAGGTCAAACTTTTTTGCTCTTGCTAATTTACTTTTAGAAGCTTTTGTTTTGCTTTGCTCAGGTGTGTTCTCGACAGATTCCTCTTCACGATCAATAGGAGTAAAGCGTGTTAAGCTTAGCCACTCGTTAAAAGAATGGGTTTCGTTTTTATCAAATTCAAGAGGCTTGCCAATACTTAGAACACCTTCTGGTTTTATTTTTTTTTCAGTTTCTGTTATAGAAGTTTCAGTTTTAAAATTGGCAACTTGCTCGTTCTTTATTTTAGGTTGAAACAGTTCTGGATCTAAAGTGTCTTTTGTG
Organism: Lacinutrix sp.; assembly: GCF_037625555.1. Taxonomy (GTDB): domain Bacteria; phylum Bacteroidota; class Bacteroidia; order Flavobacteriales; family Flavobacteriaceae; genus Lacinutrix. Next base: position 12,418 of record NZ_JASJHV010000073.1, on the reverse strand, counting down.
TCTTCAATTTGTTGCTTTAAAGCACTATCTATTGCTACACTTTTTTTAACCGAAATATCTTCAACATGTACTTTAATATCTAGTAAATGTGCAGTGTTTTGTTTAATGGATTGTGATATTTCATTTTGAGCAAAGGTTTCTGAAGTAATATAATCGAACAATATACTTCTGTCTGTTGTATAAGCTGCTGTTGTTTTTAAGGCATTATTGTATTTAAAGCTTTCAGCATTTTTTAATCCTTTAAGATATAGTGCTCTAGCAGATTGAAAATATGGAAATGCTTCAACTACAATTTTTAAGTCATCGGTTTGAGACTTATTTATAAGTTGTGGTGCTGTTATAATATTTAAAAACTCAGTTTGATTCATCTACCATTTTGCTAAAGATGCATTAAATATATCTTGTGTTATACGCTCAAAAATTTCTGCAAGAGCAGTGTCTTTTATGCTTCCAGAAAGTAATGAGCCTCCTTCATAATCATAGAAGAAAGAAAAGTTTTTTTCAAAGTCATCATCTTCTGCTTTTTTATTATAAAAACGTACACGAACACTAACAGAAAGCCTGTTTTGTGCAGCGGTATTATTGGCAGTTGCTGTAGTAGGAGAAATTCGATATTCTGTAATTTCGCCTTCGTAAACTAAATCTCCATTAGAGTTAACAAGCTCTAAATTGGTTTGGTTTTGTATTAAATCTTGTAAAGCAAGTGTAAAATCTCTATCGACTCCTGGTTCTATCTGTGCTGCAGTGTTTTGAAAGTAATTAACTTGAAAGGATTTTACATCTTCGCGAATGTTAGTTCCAGATAGAGAATAATAACCACAACTAAAAAAAGAAATTGTTACAATTAATGTAAGAATGTATTTTATGTATTTCATCTTTTGCTCGCCAAAGCGAGAGTCTTTTTATTATTATTAAGACAGGTTTATTTTAAAATAACGAAAAACTACAAATCAAATTGTTTAATTTTTCTGTAAAGTGTGCGTTCACTAATTCCTAATTCTTCTGCCGCTAATTTGCGTTTTCCACTGTGCCTATCCAAAGATTTTTTAATAAGCTCTAATTCTTTATCATGTAAAGATAAGGTTTCTTCCTCCTCTATTTCTTCGGCAAAATGATACTTGTCATTAGTTTCTGCAGTGTAGGTTTTTGTGTTTTCAGATTTTTGCGGAATAGCCAATACTTGTAAGTCTTCTAAGTTTTCTTCTGTATCATTATCACCATAGATCTTTTCAATTAAACCCTGATTGTCTTCTTGAACATCTTTAGCATTTCCGTTTTTCATTAACTCCATTGTAAGCTTCTTTAAATCATTTAAATCGGCTTTCATATCGAATAAAACTTTATATAAAATTTCGCGTTCGCTACTAAAATCACTTTCAGACTTTGTATTGCTAATTACAGCCGGTAAATTACTGTTTCCACTTGGTAGGTAGCCTCTTAAAGTATCTGCTGAAATTGCTCTGTTTTGTTCTAAAACAGAAATTTGTTCTGCCACATTTCGTAACTGCCTAATATTACCACTCCAACGAAATTTTATCAAATTCTGTATTGCATCGTCTGATAATTTAATAGTTGGCATTTTATATTTTAATGCAAAATCACTAGCGAATTTTCTAAATAGTAAATGTATGTCTTCTTGACGTTCACGAAGAGGAGGGAGGTTTATTTCTACGGTACTTAATCTGTAATATAAATCTTCACGAAACTTTTCTTTTTTAATAGCCTCAAACATATTTACGTTTGTGGCAGCAACAATACGCACATTTGTTTTCTGTACTTTGCTTGATCCTACTTTTATAAACTCACCATTTTCAAGTACACGTAATAAACGTACTTGTGTTGTTAAAGGTAATTCTCCAACTTCGTCTAAAAAAATAGTACCTCCATCTGCAACTTCAAAATAACCTGAACGTGAAGTTGTTGCTCCTGTAAAGGCACCTTTTTCATGGCCAAAAAGCTCGCTGTCTATTGTGCCTTCTGGTATTGCTCCACAGTTTACAGCAATGTATTTATTGTGTTTTCTGTGTGAGAGTTGATGTATTATTTTTGGAATACTCTCTTTACCGACACCGCTTTCTCCTGTAACCAAAACAGATATATCTGTTGGTGACACTTGGATAGCTTTTTCTATAGCACGATTTAAAGTAGCGCTATTTCCAATAATACCAAAACGTTGTTTTGTTGCTTGAATAGATTCCATATTCTTTTTTACTGTGCTTATTTAGTTTACGTAGTTAAAACGCTCATCTATAACAAAAGATAATCCACCATCATTATTATAAGAGATATCTCTTATAATTATTCTGTTATTAGCATCGTATTGTAGAATAAAATTAAAAGTATCACCATCTATGGTTGTTCCACTCCAGTTTCTTGTAGAGTGAAAATGTACAAGTGGAGAACCAATTTCATCATCATACTCATCGCTTAAAAATGATAATAAGTATTGCTCATCATAAACAACTTTTAATGGGTTGTCAAAAGTGTCGTAATTAAAAGATAGTGTTCCTTCTCTATCTCCTGTTAATAAACTGCTAGAAACATTACCATCACCATTATAAGTTAATTCTTCTTTTTGTATACTCATAGAGTTGTCAAAAGATTCTTTTTTAATTAATCTTCCAGATCCGTCTAGAGTAAATACCGTTTCTATTGTAGAATTTACTACAGTTCTAGTAATTATAGAACCATTATAAGTGAAATTATAAACATATCCTTCATCAAAAGAAGGGTCTTCTTGGTCATAGTAATTATGAGTTATTTGTGAAATATTATTATTCATATTTGTAATAAAATATTCATTTGTAACAACACCTGAAGGAGTAGTGCTAATATCGCTAATAATTTGTCCAAAACCGTTTCTAGTAATGGTTTGGTTTTCTGCAACTGTTGGAGATCCAACAACTGTTAGTAATATTTCGCTAGAAGTAATTATGTTATTAGTTATAGTGATATCGCTGTTTGTTATTGTTTGAATTGGAAAACCAAAGAAAGATAAACTAATATCTGTGTCTAATTCGTAAACAGATAATGCTAAATCTGTGCTTCCGCTTCCTGGATCGTTAGGATCTGTTGGATCTGTAGGGATATTGGGATTATTTAAAACGTTAAAATCACCATCTAAAGGTTCATTTTCGCAGCCTGTAAACAAGGCTAAAGTAAATACTATTGCTATTAATTTTTTCATAATATTTATTTAATTATTTGTTGAAAGCCCAACAGCTTCACCTATTAGTGTCGCTTTTGTGCAATCTGTTACTTTTACTTTTACAAAATCACCAATATTATAGTTTTCCTTTGGAAAGACTGCTACAATACTATGTTGACTTCTTCCGGACCATTGGTTTTTAGATTTTTTAGATTCTTTTTCTATTAATATTTCTATAGTTTTACCTAAAAATTCACGTGTTCTATATTCACTATGTTGTAATTGAAGTGCAATAATTTCACTTAATCTTCTGCTTTTTGTCTTTTCAGGAATATTATCTTCAAATTTTCGTTCGGCAAGTGTTCCAGGTCTTTCTGAATAAGTATACATGTAACCAAAATTATATTTTACATACTCGAGTAAACTTAAAGTGTCTTGATGGTCTTCTTCGGTTTCTGATGGGAATCCAGCAATCATATCCTGGCTAATAGCACAATCAGGAATAATATTACGAATATTATCTATAAGTGTAAAATATTCTTCTCTAGTGTGTAAACGATTCATCTCTTTTAAAATTCGATTACTTCCACTTTGAACCGGTAGATGAATATGATTACATATATTATGGAATTTCGCCATAGTATTAATAACATCTAAGCTCATGTCCTGAGGATTAGAGGTAGAAAAACGAATGCGCATTTTTGGTTGAGATTCGGCGCATAATTGAAGTAATTTCGAAAAATCTACAGCTGTAGCTTTTTGTATTTCAGATGCTTTTATAAAATCTTTTTTCATGCCTCCACCATACCAAAGATAACTATCAACGTTCTGGCCAAGTAAGGTAATCTCTTTAAAACCTTTATCCCACAAATCGTTTATTTCTTCTATAATACTTTGTGGATCACGACTGCGTTCTCTGCCACGGGTAAAAGGAACAACACAAAAGGTGCACATGTTATCACAACCACGAGTGATAGAAACCAATGCCACTACACCATTGCTGTTTAAGCGTACTGGAGAAATATCACCATAAGTTTCATCTTTAGATAGCACAACGTTTATGGCATCGTGCCCATCCTCAACTTCTGCTAACAGATTTGGTAAATCTTTGTATGCATCTGGTCCAACAACAAGATCTACTATTTTTTCTTCTTCTAAAAATTTACTTTTTAAACGCTCTGCCATACAGCCCAAAACACCAACTTTCATTTTAGGGTTTATGCGCTTTACAGCATTGTATTTTTCGAGACGTTTTCTAACGGTCTGTTCTGCTTTATCTCTAATAGAACAGGTGTTTACTAGAACCAAATCTGCGTCTTCAAGCTTAGTTGTGGTATTGTAACCTTGCTTATCAAGAATAGAGGCAACAATTTCACTATCACTAAAATTCATTGCACAGCCATAGCTTTCGATAAAAAGCTTTTTTGAGTTCTTTTTACTTTGCTCTAAAATAAGAGCGTCTGCTTGTTTACTTTCGTCTATTGTTTTTTCCATAAATCTATTGAAAACAGTATGGGTCAAGTTTTGTGCCTTTTTTTAAAAGCAATTACAAAGATATATTAATTTATAGATTATGACAATCTGACAGTGTGTTAAATTTTTAATAACATCTAAAAATTAGAAATTGACAATATAATTGATGGGTTAAGAAAATAGAATTTTAAAGAAAATAAAAAGTTTAAAACAATAAAAATAAAGCCCTTTTTATGGCTCAAATTTTAGTGATCTATAATTTATATTCAGATTGATTTGAATTTAAATTAGGTTCATGTTTTTTTTTTGGTATACATTTGTAAATTCAAAAATCCAAAGAATGGCGAAGAATTTAGTAATAGTTGAGTCACCTGCAAAAGCAAAAACAATCGAAAAATTTCTTGGAAAAGACTTCAAAGTAGAATCGAGTTATGGACACATTTCCGATTTGCCTTCCAAAGAATTAGGTGTAGATGTAGATGGTGATTTCGATCCAAAATATCAAGTATCATCAGATAAAAAAGCAATTGTAAAAAAGTTAAAAGAATTAGCTAAAAAAGCAGAAATGGTTTGGTTAGCTAGTGATGAGGATCGAGAAGGAGAGGCTATTGCATGGCACTTAGCAGAGTCTTTAGATTTAGATAAGGAAAAGACAAAAAGAATAGTTTTTCACGAGATTACTAAATCTGCAATACAAAAAGCAGTAGAGAATCCTAGACAAATAGATTACGATTTAGTAGATGCACAACAAGCACGTCGTGTATTAGATAGAATAGTAGGTTACGAATTATCTCCAGTACTTTGGAGAAAAGTAAAAGGAGGTTTATCTGCAGGAAGAGTGCAGTCTGTTTCTGTAAGATTAATTGTTGAACGTGAAAAAGAAATTAACGATTTTAATGCTGAAGCATCATATAGAATTGATGCCGAGTTTTCAAATGAAGATGGACAGTCCTTTAAAGCAAAATTGCCAAAAGCAATAAAAACAAAAACGGATGCTTTAAAGTTTTTAGAAAAAAATGCGAATACAACATTTAAGGTTTCAGATTTAGAAAAAAAACCAGCAAAGAAATCGCCTTCAGCACCATTTACAACTTCAACATTACAACAAGAGGCTTCAAGAAAACTTTATTTTTCAGTAAGTAAAACCATGACAATGGCACAACGTCTGTACGAAGCTGGTTTAATTACTTATATGAGAACAGATAGTGTAAACCTATCTAACGACGCTAAGCAAGGCGCAGCAAAAGAAATTGTTGATGCTTACGGAAAAGAATACGCAAAAGAGCGCAACTATAAAGGAAAGTTTAAAGGTGCGCAAGAAGCACACGAAGCTATTAGACCAACAAATTTTGCATTACATACTGCTGGCTTAGATTACGATCAAACAAGACTTTACGAGTTAATATGGAAACGTGCAATCGCATCACAAATGAGCGAAGCACAATTAGAACGTACAAATGTAAAAATAAATGCAGCTTCGCATAATCAGACTTTTACAGCTAATGGAGAAGTGATTACTTTTGATGGATTTTTAAAAGTTTATTTAGAAAGTAAAGATGATGAAGACATAGAGCAACAAGAAGGTATGTTGCCAGCCATGAAAGTTGGTGAAACATTATTAAATAATAATATTACAGCTACAGAACGTTATACAAGAGCACCTTATAGATTTACAGAAGCATCGCTTGTAAAGAAACTTGAAGAACTTGGTATTGGTAGACCATCTACTTATGCGCCAACTATTTCTACTATTCAAAATAGAAACTATGTAGAAAAAGGAACAATAGAAGGTGTAGAGCGTAACTATACACAATTAGTTTTTGAAAATGGAAATGTAAAGGATAATTTATTAACCGAAAAAGTAGGCTCAGATAAAGGAAAGTTAGTGCCTACAGATATTGGTATTATTGTAACTAATTTTCTAGTCAATCATTTTGAAAGTATTTTAGATTACAGTTTTACTGCAAACATAGAGGATCAATTTGATGATATTGCAGATGGTAAGGCAGACTGGAAAGATGTTATGAAAACTTTTTATAAAGATTTTCATCCTAAAGTTGTCGATGTTCAAGAAAATGCAGAAAGAGAATCAGGTGAGCGTATTTTAGGTGAAGATCCAAAAACAGGAAAACGCGTAAGTGTGCGTCTTGGTAAGTTTGGGCCCATGGTGCAAATGGGTATGTCAGAAGATGAAGAAGGTCCTACATACGCAAGTCTAAGTCCAGATCAACAATTAGCAAGTGTCACTTTTGAAGAAGCAATGGATTTATTTCAGCTTCCTAAAAACTTAGGAAAGTACGAAAAAGAGGAGATTGTAGTAAATAACGGCCGTTTTGGACCATACGTTAAATTTGGTGATGCTTTTGTGTCGCTACCAAAAGGAACAGATCCTTTAGCTGTAGAGTTAGATGATGCTATTGTGTTAATAAAAGAAAAACAGAAAGCTGATGCTCCTATTTACACTTACAAGGATTTACCAGTTCAAAAAGGTAAAGGGCGTTTTGGTCCATTTATAAAATGGAACAACATGTTTGTAAATGTAAATAAAAAATACGATTGGGATAATTTGTCTGATGATGATATAGTAGAACTAATAGAAGTTAAAATTCAAAAAGAAATAGATAAAGTTATTCATAATTGGGAAGAAGAAGGCATTCGTTTAGAAAAAGCACGTTGGGGAAGATTTAATATTCTACAAGGAAAAGTAAAAATAGAACTACCTAAAACAACAGATGCTCCAGCTCTAACTTTAGAGCAAGTAAAAGGTATTTTGGAAAAGAATGCTCCAAAAAAGAAAACTAGAAAAAAAGCTGCAACTAAGAAGAAAACAGCAACTAAAAAGAAATAGTTTATATGAATTTTAATTTTTTATCTCCAGTTTCAGATGCGGTATTAGCTCATAACGAGTTGTTATCTATGCAAGCGCTAGGAAGAAAATTAAAAATTCACACAAACCAAAATGGTATTCCTGACCTAGAAGGAGTTTCAGTTGCTCTAATAGGAGTTTTAGAAAGTAGAAACGATATTAATTATATTGGAGAAGAATTTCAACTTAACGAAGTTAGAAAATCCTTTTATGCATTATTTCCAGGAAGTTGGAATACAACTATTGTAGATTTAGGGGATATTAACAAAGGCGAATCAGTAGAGGATACCTATTTTGCTCTAAAGACTACGGTTTCTATACTAATTCAAAAAAAAATAATACCTATTGTTTTAGGAGGTAGCCAAGATTTAACATACGCGATTTATCGTGCTTACGATAATTTAATGCCAATGGTTAATATTGTAAATGTAGACTCCTGTTTCGATCTAGGTGATTCAACAAAGGCAATAAAGAATAATAGCTTTGTTGGTAAAATAATACTAGACCAACCCTATAACTTGTTTAATTATGCCGCTTTAGGATATCAAACTTATTTTAATTCTCAAGAAGAAATAGATCTAATGGAGTGTTTGTATTTTGAAGCCTACAGGTTAGGTGAGATGTCTAACGATATTACTCTTGCAGAGCCAGTTATGCGAGATGCTAATGTTGTAAGCATCGACTTAGGAGCAGTAAAAGCCTCAGAGGTAAGTTTAAAGCAACGTTTATCTCCAAATGGTTTAGATGGTAAAGAAATTTGCGCTATTGCTCGTTATGCAGGTATAAGTAATAAGGTGTCTGCGTTTGGTGTTTTCGAATATAAACCATCTTATGATGACGAGGTTACAGCAATGTTAATATCTCAAATGTTATGGTATTTTATAGAGGGTGTTAACTGTAGAGTTAAAGATGACGACTTTTTGGTTGATAATAATCATCAAAAATTCACTACTTTAGCAGACGCTGAAGAATTAGTGTTCTATAAAAGCACTCAAACAGGTCGTTGGTGGATAGAAATACCTTTTTTAGCAAATGTTAATAATAAATTAAAAAAACATACGTTATTACCTTGCACGCACAAAGATTATATTGATGCATGTAATGGAAAAACACCAGCTAGATGGTATAAAGCATACCAAAAAAACAGTCTATAAGTGTAAGGAATAGTTGAATTTTAACACTTTGTTAATCGTTAAAAAGTAATTTTATTACGATGAAATGTAATTTTTTTCCTTAAAAAAGTTGTTTTTTAGAAAATATATAAATATGTTTACGCTCTTGAAAATTTAGGAGTATATAATTAACCTCGAGTTTATAATGAATATGAAGAAGTTTGTATTATTAACAGTAGTTTTAGCACTTTTAACCGGTTGTGGTTCTAAAGATAGAGGCCAGCTAGTTGGTGTAAAAGGGAAAAAGTGGCATCCAGAAAAGCCTTTTGGTATGACTTTAGTTCCAGGAGGAGCATTTATAATGGGTAAAGCTGATGATGATTTAGCTGGAATTCAAGATGCACCTGCAAAGACAGCAACTGTAGCATCATTTTACATGGATGAAACAGAAATCACTAATAGTGAGTACCGTCAGTTTGTGGAATGGGTTAGAGATTCTACAATAAGAACAAAATTAGCAATCTTAGCAGATGAGGTTGGTGAGACTCCTGGTACTGGTGGTATTGGTGACTTCGCATTTAAAGATGCTGACCCAGCTAACATGACGCCTTACGAGCAATATATGCTAGATAATTATAGTGGTCTTGGTGAAACAGGTTACGAGGGAAGAAAACTAAACTATGATGTAGATTTAATTTTTGATACGGCAGAATATCCAGACGAATACTATGTGGAAGTTATGGATACTATGTATTTACCATTAGAAGAATCTTACAATGGACAAAGAACTTGGGATGTTACTAAGTTTAAGTTTCAATATACATACATGGATATTCAAAAAGCTGCTAAAGATAGAAGTTTAAGTAGAAAAGATGTTATAGTAAAAGAAGAAGTTGCAATTTATCCAGATACTACAGCTTGGATTAGAGATTTTGCATATTCTTACAACGAACCAATGCATAACGATTATTTCTGGCACGATGCATATGGAGATTATCCAGTAGTTGGTGTGTCTTGGCAACAAGCAAAAGCATTTTGCGAGTGGAGAACTCTAAAACACAATGCTTACAGAAAAGAAAGAAAAACACACAATGTAAGTCGTTATAGATTACCTTCTGAAGCTCAGTGGGAATATGCGGCAAGAGGAGGCTTACAAGCGGCAACTTATCCTTGGGGAGGACCTTACGCTAAAAACGATAGAGGTTGTTTTATGGCAAATTTCAAACCATTACGTGGAGATTATGCAGCAGATCAAGCATTATACACAGTAGAAGCCGATGCTTTTGAAGAGAATGATTTTGGTCTATACAATATGGCAGGAAATGTTTCAGAGTGGGTAGACTCATCTTACGATCCTGCATCTTACGAATACATGTCTACAATTAATCCTAGTGTAAATGAAGCAACTAACCAACGTAAAGTTGTAAGAGGTGGTTCTTGGAAAGATACAGCATATTACTTACAAGTAAGTTCAAGAGATTACGAATATGCAGATTCTGCAAGAAGTTACATTGGCTTTAGAACAGTACAAGATTACATGGGAACAGATGTTACTGCAAATTCACAACAATAATTAAATTAACCTAAAACAAATAAACTACTTAAATTAAAACTTAGAAATTATGGCACAAAAAGGTAAAATCACAGTAACTAATATGATTTATGGATTAGGAGCAGCAATTGTAATTGTTGGAGCTCTTTTTAAAATTCAACACTGGCCATATGGTTCAGAAATATTAACATTAGGTATGATTGTGGAAGCTTTAGTATTTACATATTCAGCATTCGAAAAACAACAATCAGATTTAGATTGGTCTTTAGTTTATCCTGAATTAGCTGGAGGAATGACAACTAAAAAAGGTAAAAAAGAAGAGCCTAAAGATGCAGAAGGTTTATTATCTCAAAAATTAGATAACTTATTAAAAGATGCTAAAATTGATGGTGAATTAATGGCAAGCTTAGGTAGTGGTATCAAAAATTTCGAAGATGCTGCAAAAGGTATCTCTCCATCTTTAGAAGCTATGTCTGCAACAAAAAAGTATGGAGAAGAAATGTCTCTTGCTGCTGCACAAATGGAGTCTTTAAACAGTTTATATAAAGTGCAAATGGAGACTGCTAGTCGTCAAGCTACTATTAACGAAGAGTCTGTTGAAAATGCAAACAAGTTAAAAGAGCAAATGCAATCTTTAGCATCAAACTTATCTTCTTTAAACGGAGTATATGGAGGAATGTTAACTGCAATGAACAAAAACTAATTAGTAATTAGGTATCACTAAATTAATAACTTATAAAAGCTAATTAGATATGGCAGGAGGAAAAGCATCTGCAAGGCAGAAAATGATTAACTTGATGTATTTAGTATTCATCGCAATGATGGCTATGAATATGTCAAAAGAAGTGCTTTCAGCATTTGGTTTGATGGAAGCAAAGTTTGCAACTTCAAACGAAACTACCACAGAAAGAAATGACAAATTACTTGCGGAACTTGATGGTAAAAGTGAAGAAAATCCAAAAGAATTTAAAATTCCTGCAGCAAGAGCTCAGGAAGTAAAAATTATCTCAGATAAATTTTATAAATATATTGAAACTCTTAAAAGAGATTTAGTTAAAAAAGGAGGTTATGAACTTGACGAGACTGGTAAATTACCTTTCGAAGCAATGGATAAAACCGATATTTTAGACGAAGCTTGGTTTACTGGAGATCGTTTAACGAAGAAAGGTGAAGAAGTAATGTCTAATATTAATGAATATAAAGCTTCAATTAATGCAATTCTTTCAAAAGACGAAAGTTATAGAGGAAGAGCTCAAGCTTTTGAAAAAACGTTTAGCACTGAAAAAGTTGAAAATAAAGATGGTATAAAAATCGATTGGCTAGCATATAACTACCAAGGTTTCCCAGCCATTGCATCTTATACAAAATTAACTGCTATACAGAATGATGTAAAGGTGAATGAATCTGATATGTTTAGTTTGTTTTTAGGAAACATTGTATCAGAAGCTACAACTCTTAATAACTACAAAGCAATTGTATTAGCTGATAAATCAGCATTCTTTGCAGGTGAAAAATTTCAAGGACGTGTTGTTATTGGTAAATATGCAAACGTTGCACCTACTAAATTAGTTGTTCAAGGTAAAGAAATTGATTTATCTAAATCTATTGATTCTACAGGAGCAGCAACATTAGATTTTAATGTTGGTAATGTTGGTGAGCATGATATTGAAGGAAAATTTACTTTTATCGAGAATGGTAAAGAATTAGAAATTCCTATTGTTAACGCAAACTACGTTGTAGTACCAAGACCAAATTCTGCAACTATTTCTGCAGATAAAATGAATGTAGTATATAGAGGTGTAACTAACCCAATGACTATTTCTTTTGCAGGTGTACCAGATAATAAAGTATCTGCTTCAGGTACAGGCTTAAGTAAAGGATCAGGTACAGGGAAATACAACATGGTGCCAACTTCTGGTAAAGAAGTTACTATTAGTGTTAGTGCAACTTTAGATGATGGATCTAAGGCTTCAGATAAAGCAGTATTTAGAATTAAAGACATCCCAAAACCTACTGGAGAACTAGCAGGTATGTCTAACGGTAAATTACCAAGAAACAATGTTGCTATTGGTACTGTTAAGGCTGTATTAAAAGACTTTGATTTCGAATTACCTTTAACAGTGACTGGATTTAAAATTAAAGTACCAGGACAACCAAGTATTACTGTAAGTGGTAGTAAAATGAATGGTCAAGCAAAAGCAGCAATTAATAAAGCAAGAAGAGGTGACGATGTTACTATATTCGAAATTAAATCAAGATCTAGTGGA
>NZ_JASJHV010000072.1:0-34874 GCF_037625555.1 Lacinutrix sp. | reverse complement strand
CTACGTAATCTATTGTCGAGTAATTACTTCCTGGGCAATCAATACTAGCATCAGAATCTACATAAATTGTAATAGTGTCGCCTGAGGCTTCAAATATTAAATTTGTTAGGTCTCCAGCGTTACCATATGGAGTCGCTGCATTTAAATTTGTAACACCATCACTATCTAAAACTATTAATTCATCGTAAATATTTTCAACTTGACCAGAAACAATAACCAATTGTAAAGGTGTGCCATCACTACTAGTATACGTGTATTGTAATGTTTCGTTATTCGAATAACAAAACGAGGCTGTTACAGGCTGACCACATATTACTGTTACTGGGCAATTACCAGAAATAATATCGAAAAACGAAAGCGATGAACACTCACTATTAACCTCATTTACAGAAGCTGTTATCGTTTGGTTTGTATTTACTGGCAAATAACTTGAAGGATTTTGTATTGCATTTACTTGATTAGCAGCATCTGCTGTACTTTCATAAAAAGTTACTGTATATTGATTGAGGTCTAAACCATCTAAAATTTCAGGAATTATAATTGATAAATCGTAAGCCTGATTTGGGTCGCAAGACGTTAAATTACTTGCTGTACCAAGTACTGGATAGAAGCCTATATTTACGGTTGTTGTATCTGTATTTACACAACCTGTAACTGTATTAGTAATAGTTACTGTATAATCTCCAGCTTGACTAACATGTAGTGTTGGTGAAGTTGAACCTGTATTCCATTGGTAAATAGCATCTTGTTGCGTTACTGTGTATGGCACTAAGTCTATACTATCTCCTTGACAAATAGTATAAATATCATCAAAAAGTATAATTGGCAACTCATTTATTTGTAAATTAATTGTAGTGATTACAGAATCTCCAGTTGCTATTTCTGTAACGCCTACATATATAGTTAGTAGATTTGGATTAGCATCAAAAGAATTAGGATTTGTTATTGCATTTGTAACTGTTAAAGCATCATCGTAAGTTTCATAATAAGCTACAGTATAATCGTTAGCTACAAGATCACTTAGAATGTCTTGATTAGCTAAAGTTAAATCAAATACTGTTGTACCAATAGCATTATTATCATTGCAAGCTTCAAGAGCTGCAGAGTTAACTTGAAAAGGAGCGTATTCTGTAAGTAAAACTAATGCTACTAGTGCAGAACAATTACTATTAACACTCTCTACTCTCGCATAAACAGTGTCTGGGTTGCTTATATTGGTATAGTTACTTGTGTTTACTATTGGGTTGTTTCCTGTGTCTGCATCGCCTGTTGTGGTATGATAGTTAACTATTAGTCCTGTTGCACCACCAGTTATTTCTAAATCTTTATCTGTTAAATTAAACGTAGTAAAACCATCGTTATCTGGATCTTCTTCGACCAATGGTGTTGGTGTAAATGCAGCTGGTGCTTGTTCTACTACTAAATCTAAGGTCGTAGTATCAAAACCACCATTATTTATGTCTTCTACTCTGACATAAATGGCTTGTGGGTTTACCGTATTGGTGTATGGACTAAAAATCTCTACAGCTCCATCATTCATGTCTGCTCCTGCTTGATTACTAAAATAGGTTAAACTAATACCGGTTTGACCGTTTAGTATTTGCGCGTTGGCATCTTCTAAATTAAAAGCTTCTAATTCGTCTCCAGGGTTATTAACATCGCATAATGCTAATGGGTCTGGTTGATTTGCGACTACTTGTGCAGATATAAAAGAAGAAATTATTAATGAAAATAAAACGGTAAGTAATTGTTTTTTCATGATAGCGTTGTTAGTTTGTATTGGTTTAATACCACTTATATAACAATTAACAAGTTATATCTCCTACTTTAAATTTGTAATTGCTTGAAGTAAATATTTTAGAAACAAGAGATTTAGCTTAAATTTGTTTCGGCAATAAATATATGTATTTTTTTATTTAAATGATTAACAAACAAATAAACAGCACTCAAATTGCATTAATAAAACAAATTGTTTTATTAAAAGAAAAATCTCGCGAACGTAAAAAATCTAGATTATTTTTAGTTGAAGGTATTCGTGAAATTGAATTAGCGTTAAAAGGCGATTATACGCTAAAAAGTATTTTGTTTTATGCTGAATTGTTTTCTGCTGAAGATTTAAAGACACTTTCTATAAACAACACTGAAATTATAGAAGTTAGTAAAGACGTATACCAAAAAATAGCATATCGAGAAACAACCGAAGGTATTATTGCTATTGCAGAAAACAAACAGAATAATATAGATAGTTTAGTCTTTAAAAACGCTAATCCGTTAATTTTAGTTGCAGAAGCACCTGAAAAACCAGGAAACATTGGTGCTATTCTAAGAACTGCAGATGCAGCCAATATAGATGCCGTAATTATTGCTAATCCTAAAACAGATTTATACAACCCAAACATAATACGTTCTAGTGTAGGTTGCCTGTTTACTAACCAAATTGCAACTGGTACTACTGAAGCTATTATAGAATTTCTAAAGTCAAAACAAATTAATATATACGCTGCAATTCTTCAAGAGTCTCTAGAGTACCATAAACAAGATTATACAAAAGCTACAGCAATTGTTGTTGGCACAGAAGCTTCTGGTCTAAGTGAAACCTGGAGACAAGCAGCCTTACAAAACATTAATATTCCTATGCAAGGTGCTATAGATTCTATGAATGTATCTGTTGCAGCAGGTATTCTTATTTTTGAGGCTAAAAGGCAACGTGATTTTAAATAATATCGCATCATTACACTAACAAAATTAAAAACAGCAAGGAGGTTTAACAACCTCATCAAATATTATTCAAACTATGACTCCAACTATTCTATTCTATATTTTTATCTCCATTTTAATTGTTAGTTTTATTATAGATCAAGGATTAGATACTTTAAATGCTAAGCATTATAACGATACCATTCCAGAAGTATTAAATGATGTTTATGATACTGAAGAATACCAGAAATTTCAAGATTACAAGAAGACTAATTATCGTTTTTCTTTAATAACTGCTTCTTTTTCTATAGTAACAACATTAGCCTTTTTCTTTTTGGATGGTTTTGCTATAATTGATGGAATTGCTAGAGATTTTAGTAAAAACGAAATTATAATTACACTCCTTTTCTTTGGTATTATTATGTTAGGAAGCGATATAATTACAACGCCTTTTTCATACTATCAAACTTTTGTAATTGAAGAAAAATTTGGATTCAATAAAACCACAAAAAAACTTTTTATAATAGATAAAATAAAAGGTTGGTTAATGTCTATTGTTTTAGGTGGAGTAATTTTAGCGCTGTTAACTTGGTTTTATCAAACTACAGAAAACATGTTTTGGCTATATGCTTGGGCATTAATTGCTGGTTTTACTTTGTTTATGAATATCTTCTACTCTCGTCTTATTGTACCATTATTTAATAAACAAACACCTCTAGAATCTGGAAGTCTTCGTGATGCTATTTCTAACTATGCACAAACCGTAGGTTTTAATTTAGACAAAATTTTTGTAATAGATGGCTCAAAAAGAAGTACCAAAGCAAATGCCTATTTTTCTGGTTTTGGAAATGAAAAACGTGTAACGCTTTACGATACCTTAATAAATGATTTAGAAGAAGAGGAAATAGTTGCTGTTTTGGCTCACGAAGTTGGGCATTATAAAAAGAAACACATTATTTTTAATCTGGCAACTTCTGTATTACTTGCAGGTTTAACCTTATACATATTATCATTATTAATTTCAAATCCGTTATTATCTCAAGCCTTAGGTGTTGCAAAACCTAGCTTTCATATTGGTTTAATAGCTTTTGGAATTTTGTACTCTCCTATTTCTACCATTACTGGTTTAATTATGAATTGGTTCTCAAGAAAATTCGAGTACCAAGCCGATGATTACGCAAAAAACACCTACAAAGCGCAACCATTAATTACATCGCTAAAAAAATTATCTAAAAACAGTTTAAGCAATTTAACGCCACATCCTGCTTATGTTTTTATGCATTACTCGCATCCTACATTACTAGAGCGTTTTAAGAATTTAAGCAAATAATATGGAATACATTAGTCATAAAAAAGTATTTAAAGATCCAATATTTGCATCTTTTATTTCTAGCTGGCAAGATCTAGAGAATCCAACTAAAAACACTATTATTTAAGCTGGCGAATATTTTGATGAAGACACCGAAACCGTAAGATTTTTTTTCTAAAGATGAATTAGAAAAATCATTACAAAAAGACATTAGTAATTTCAAAAAAATTACCGACAATCTTAAAAAAGAAGATTTCGAAATGGTTGGCAAATTTTAATAGATGCTCCAGAGTATACAGACGAAGTTCTATTTTTAGCAGAAATTATGGCTTTATTTGCTAAAATACACCATTTAGAATACACTTTTGTTCCATTATTTAATGTGCCATGGTTTCATAAAACTATAAAAGGCCACCATCCTTCAACCAAAAAAGCATTTTCTAATTTTAAAAAGTTAATTGTAGAAAAAGACTATTCTGGAGGACTCCTGGTTTCAGATTATAAAGTATTACAAAACATGCTGCCAGACTATTTTAACTTGGTACAAGGTAATTATTATGGCTATAACTTTTTTTATGCTCAAAATTTAAAAACAGTATGCTCGTTTCACTATTCAGGGCAAATTTGGTTTTATATCTATTCTCAAGACGCTATTAAAAAAATCGAATCCTTTATTAATAAACACAACCTTATTATAAATACACAGTTTACGTCTTACAATATATAATCTAGCACGATTCTGTTTATTTTTATAAAAGGAAGTAACTTCGTTTAACTATCTTAGACTAGTTTCAGTAAGAATTGTTAATAAAAAAAACTTAAACAGATATGATAAAAGGACTTTTTGAAACCCATTTATATGTTGAAAATCTTGAACGTTCCATTGCCTTTTATACCAATATACTTAAACTTGAGCAATACCATTATGAGGAAAACAGACGCGTAGCCTTATTCTGGATTGGAAAACCACAACAAGCTATGTTAGGCTTATGGGAAAAACCAAAAGAAGAGATAGATGTAAGGCATTTTGCTTTTCAATGCGATTAGGGATTGGATTTTAAATGAATCTGTTAGTTTTCTTAAAGCAAACAATTTAAACTTTTGGAATTTCTTAAACGATAAAACCGAACAGCCTATGGTATTTACAAAGATACCAGCCATTGCTATTTATTTCTCAGATCCAGATGGACATTATTTGGAGTTTATTGGAGTCTTACCAGGAAAACATCTTCCAAAAAAAGAACCTTTAGTAGTTTCTTATAACGATTGGTTAGAAATGGAAAAGAATAAAAATTAAAATATTACTTTAGTAATACATTTAACCAAAACAATGTCCTACTCTACTAAAAAATCGAAATACTGGTTTCTGTAAGGCTCGCCTCTTAAAGTAAAATGCCACCATTCTTGAGCATAGTTTCTAAAGCCATTGTTTAGCATCACTTGTTGTAATGTTTGTCTGTTTTTAGATTGTACTTTAGCTAGGTTCTTATTTTCCACCCAAGATTCGCTTCCAAAAAAATCGTAAAGTGATCCCATATCTAGCACTTCTCCTGTTTTTGAATTTACTAAAGTAACATCTAGAGTACTACCACTGCTATGCCTAGATTTAGAAGCGATATAACCATCTCTAAATAAATTTTTCTTGTCTACTCTTGGGTAAAATTGCTTTTTCATTAACGTATCATTTACAACCTTTGCCCAACGTGCAAAATGATTAACAGCACGTTGTGGTCTATAGGCATCATAAATTTTTATAGACAGATTTTGCTTAGCCAATTCTGCTTGCACAAGCTTTAAAGCTGAAGCTGTTTGGGTAGTCATAATTGCAACATTAGCATGGTAACCGTCTATTATTTCGCCAACAAAATTATTATCACCACAGTATTGCAGGTCAACCTCAATATTAGGAATTTCAATTTTAGCATACACAAAACCTTCAGGTAATTGGGCAAAAGCAACTAGTGAGATTAAAGTTAGCAAAAAGCTATAAGCAAATTTCATTATAAAGAATTTATAAGCTAATTTAGAGAAATAATTAGTTTTTTATGTTTTCTTCAGAAGAAATACACCTCAATTTAACAGATGCAGAAATAAGTTATTTCCCTAATTTCTTCTCTCAAGAGGAAGCACAAGCCTTTTTCAATACCATATTAAATGAAACTAATTGGAAGCAGGATGATATAAAAGTTTTTGGCAAAACCTATCCTCAACCAAGACTAACAGCATTATTTGCAAACAACAACAAACCTTATAGCTATTCTAATATTACTATGCAACCTAATGTTTTTACTGAAACTTTATTAAAAATAAAATCTAAAATAGAGACAAAAACAAATATTAAATTCACCACTTGCCTGGTAAATTTATACAGAACAGGTAACGATAGTAACGGTTGGCATGCAGACAACGAAAAGGAGTTAGGAGTAAATCCTGTAATAGCTTCAGTTACATTTGGTGCTCCACGTTATTTTAATTTAAAACACAGAAAAGATAAAAAATTAAAACAAAAACTACTACTAGAACATGGAAGTTTACTAATCATGCAAGGCGCTACACAACACCATTGGCTTCACCAAATTGCTAAAACAAAAAAAGATGTAAAACCTAGAATTAACCTTACATTTAGAATTATACAACACTTAGGTTAAAATAAAAGGCTTTATTCTTCAATATTTAAGTGTAAATTTGCGTTGTATAATTACAATCAGTACTTCTAAATCATAGTGAACTGTTTAAATAAAAATATCATGAAAACTAAATTTTTTATTGTTTTAATGTTTGTTACTTTTTTTGGTTTTTCTCAAGAAAGAAATTTTATAGCTCAAGAGGTCGCTATTAATGAACTCATTGATGGTACATTACTAATTCCAGAATCTAGTAAAAAACAAAATTTAGTTATTATTATTGCTGGATCTGGCCCAACGGATCGTGACGGAAATCAAAATTTTTTAAAATCTAATGCACTTAAAAAATTAGCAGAAGGGCTAACTACTAATAACATTGCTACTTTTCGATATGATAAGCGTATAGTAAAACAAATAAGAAAAGGGAATGTAGATAAAGACATGATGTTTGATGATTTTGTAGTAGATGCTAAATCTGTAATCAATTATTTTAAAGCTACTAAAAATTACAACAAAATTTACATCGCAGGACATAGTCAAGGTAGTTTAGTAGGTATAATTGCTGCACAAGGTTTAGCAGATGGTTTTATTTCACTTGCTGGTGCAGGACAATCAATAGACAAAGTAATTATTGAACAAATAGAAAAAACTGCACCAATGTATTTAGAAGATACTAAACGTGTTTTTAAAGTCTTAGAAGAAGGTAAAACTACTACAAATTTTCCTCCTGCATTAGTTTCTATATTTAATTTAGAAGTCCAACCTTTTATTTCTAATTGGATGTCGTACAATCCAATAACTGAAATAAAAAAACTAGAGATGCCAATACTAATAATTAATGGCACTAAAGATTTACAGGTTACAGAAGCTGAAGCCAAATTGCTTAAAGAAGTAGCTCCAAAAGCAGAATTATTAATTATTGAAAAAATGAATCATATATTGGTAACTATAGAAGGAGATAATTTAGAGAATTCTAAATCATATAATGAATCAGGAAGAAAATTATCTACAGGATTTATAGATGCTATTGTGACATTTATAAAATAAAAACATCTATTTAAAATAAAAAAGACTCACATTACTGTGAGTTTTTTTATTTTAAAACTCTACAAATAGAAAAGCGTCTTAAAAAAGACGCTTTTTCATACTAACCAACCAAAAATATGGTAATTACCACTCTTAATTTAAAGTAACCACACTCTAAAATAGTCGTTGTAGTAATTACAATTTATAATTCAATTAACGTGCCAAACTTATTTTATTCTGTTTTTTATATCTTATTTTATGAAACATTTCACATTTAAGATACAATAGAAAAAACGTCTATAAGAAGACGTTTTATCAAACTAACTAACCAAAAATATGATAACTACTTACTCGTAATCTAAAGTAACCACACTTACAAATAGTCACTGTAAATAATCTCGATTAGTGTATTTCAATTTACGTGCCAAAGTTTATTTCTTACTTTTTTTTATACTGTTTTAATTTGGTATTTTGCAAGAACTAAAACCATCCTTTTATGAAAAAATTATATAAATCAACACTTTTAGTCTTAGCTTTATTGTTTTCGTCTATGAGTATATCTCAGTCATTAACAGTTGAGAAAGTTGATAAAAATAGTATTAAAGCATATAAAATACCTTTAAAAATAGAATCTACATCTTTTAACTCCTTTGAATTGGTTTTTATAATTAAAGATTCGTTAGTAAAAGTTGAAGATGTTAAACTCGGAAAGAATCTATTAAATGAGGATTTTAAATTTTCAGAATCAAAAGGAGTCTATACCTTAACTTATAAAGGAAAAGTAGAATTAATTAATAAAGAAAAAAATAAGTTATTAGATTTAGTGGTAAGAAATCGAGAAAGCTTTATTGATGAAAAATTAATAGAATTTAAAACTGTAAATTTTACCAATAATAGCCAATTGATTAATCTAAGTACTATTGTAGAGAGCTCTACTGCCTATAAAAAAGAACCCTTAATTACAAAAGACACCATTGTTTTTGGATTACTAATGATCGCTTTAGGGTTTATTTTTTTCTCAGAATCAATAGAATCTGGATTTTGGTCAAAATTTTATAAAATAGTTCCAGGTTTATTTGTTGCTTACATGCTTCCAGCTGCATTAACCACATTTGGGTTAATTGCACCAGATTGGGAAACTGTTGATGAAGCTAAAAATTTTACCGAACATCATACCAGTCTTTATTATGTTGCTAGTAGATACTTATTACCTGCTGCACTTGTATTAATGACGTTAAGTATTGATTTAAAAGCTGTTTTTAATCTGGGTTGGAAAGCTCTCGTTATGTTCTTTACTGGTACTTTAGGTATTGTAATTGGTGGTCCAATTGCTATTCTATTAATTTCAATTGTTTCACCAGAAACTGTTGGAGGAATTGGTTTTGATGCCGTTTGGAGAGGATTATCTACTTTAGCAGGTAGTTGGATTGGTGGTGGTGCAAACCAAACAGCTATGCTTGAAATATATCAATTTAACCAGGCAAAATATGGTACAATGGTATTTGTTGATATTGTTGTTGCCAATGTTTGGATGGCTATTCTATTAATTGGAATTGGAAAATCTGATAGAATAAATAAATGGTTAAAAGCTGATAATTCATCTATAGAAGAATTAAAAGCTAAAGTATCTAGTTTTTCAGAAAAAGTAAAACGTAATCCCACTTTAACAGACATGATGATAATTGCTGCTATTGCTTTTGGAACAGTAAGTATTGCACATTTAGCTGCAGATTTTCTTGCTCCTTTATTTAAGGACATAGTTGTAAGTATACAATCACCAACTGTTAAAAACATCTTTACCTTCTTAGGTTCTAAGTTTTTCTGGATGATTAGTGTTGCAACAATAATTGCAATACTATTATCGTTTACAAAAGCAAAAAACTATGAAGGCGCTGGAGCCAGCAAATTTGGTAGTGTATTTATTTATATTCTAGTAGCATCAATAGGTATGAAAATGGATTTAACTCTAATTTTCGATAATGTTGGTCTTATAGCAGTAGGTGTTGTTTGGATGTCTATTCATGCAATCCTATTAATAATTGTTGCAAAACTTATAAAAGCTCCATACTTCTTTTTAGCCGTAGGAAGCCAAGCCAATGTTGGTGGTGCAGCATCTGCTCCTATTGTTGCTTCTGCTTTTCATCCTTCTTTAGCTACAGTAGGTGTATTGTTAGCTGTTTTTGGTTACGCAGTTGGAACTATTGCTGCAATTGGTTGTACAATTTTAATGGAATTAGCAGCTGCTGGTTAGTATTTAATTAATTTTTACATCATATTTACGCTCTTAAAAATCAAATATTACTCATGCAAAGATTATTTATTCTATTAAGTTTATGTTTTGTCTTTTCCTGCGGAAATGAAACTTCAAATAAACTTACTGTAAAAGGAAACATTAAAGGCTTAAAAAAGGGCACAGTGTACTTAAAAAAAGCTAATGATACTTCTTTGGTTACTTTAGATTCTATGACTGTAAATGGGAACTCTAATTTTAAATTACAAACCACAATTGATAGTCCAGAAATTTTCTATTTGTATCTTGATAAAAATGATAATGATGAGAATAGAATTATATTTTTTGGAGATAAAGGCATTACAGAAATTAATACCTCGTTAAAGCGTTTTAATTACGATGCAAAAATTAAAGGATCTTCACAACAAGAAACATTTGAAGAGTATTTAAGCGTAGCTTCAAAATTTAATAATAGAAACTTAGAATTAATAAAAGAAAGTTTCGATGCTATTAAGGATAATGACACTGCTTTAATTAATGAAACTGAAAAAACTTATAAAAAACTCGAAAAACGCAAATACTTATATACAGCAAACTTTGCTATTAATAATAGAGATAGCGAAGTTGCACCATATTTAGCATTAACAGAGCTGTATAATGCAAATATTAAATTTCTAAATATTGTGAATGATACTTTAACTCCTATGATAAAAGCATCTACTTACGGAAAGGAATTACAACGTTTTATTGATAAAATTGAAATGAAAGAATAAATTCATCCTACTATAAACAAATAAACCACCTAAAATTTAATTAAGTTTTAGGTGGTTTTTTGGTTAAAATTAGAGTAAAAAAAACCTCAATTAAATAAATAATTGAGGTTAATTAAGAGCCGATGGAGGGACTCGAACCCACGACCTGCTGATTACAAATCAGCTGCTCTAGCCAGCTGAGCTACATCGGCGAAACGAGTGCAAATATAATTTTGTAAATGATATTTGTAAACTTTTTTTAAAACTTTTTAAAGTTTATTTATTCTTTCTATTAATTCTATTCCCTTAGACTCTAATTGTGAGTTAATTGACTTAAAATGCGCTTTCTTATTTTCTACATCTTTTGCATTAACTTGAGCTATTAAATCATCAAAAACTTTAATCGCGTCATCAATAACTGCTTCACTTTTTTTTGTGTCTTTAGTTGCGTTTGTATATTCCCAAACGTAAACTGCTTCAATAATGTCACCTAACACGTAATTAATGTCTTTTTTTAGGTCTCTTTTATTTGCCATAATATTAAATTTATTTAGGATGCAAAAGTAAAGAATTAATTTGGATTAAATACTTGAAAACATCGAACTGTTTTAAAGTTAAATTGAATTAATTTAAAATATTTAAGTATCAATCTAAATATAAACTTCAAGTAGTTCTGCTACTTTAGCTTCTATTTTAAAATACTTTAAAGTTGCTGGCATTAATACGGTCTCTCCTTTTTTTATAGTTTCCATAGATGTTGGAGTTATTATAGTTGCTTCTCCTTGAACACACATATAAATTATAAAAGAATCTAACGTGTTCTTTTTTTCCAGAGTCTCTGAGTCTATTAGTAAATAATTAGTTGTAAAATAGGGGCAACTTACAAGTTTGTTTACTTTATTTTTAGTTTTAGAATAGTCTACCCTAAAATCGTTTTTCATATTAAAGTTAATAGCATCTATAGCTAAATCATTATGTAAATCTCTAGAATTACCAAAACGGTCTACTCTATCCCAATCGTAAACACGATATGTTATGTCACTAGTTTGCTGGATTTCGGCTAGCATAACTCCTGCTCCAATTGCATGTACACGTCCTACTTCTATAAAATAAGCGTCTCCAGATTGCACAGTATCGAAATTTAAAATTTTAGGAAGAGTATTGTTTTTTAAATGCTTTAGATATTTAGCAGAATCCATTTCTTGATTAAATCCTAATATTAAATTTGAATCCTTATCTGCATCCATAACATACCACATCTCTGTTTTTCCAAAAGAATTATGACGTTTTTTTGCTAATTCATCATTAGGATGTAATTGTATTGACAAATCTTCTTTAGCATCTATAAATTTTATAAGTAATGGAAATGTGTTACCAAAAACCGAATAGTTTTTATCACCAATTAAATCTGTTTTATAGTCCTTTAAAAGCTTTTGAAGAGATTGACCTTGCAATGTTCCATTTATTACAACAGAAGTATCTCCTTCAACATCGCTTATTTCCCAACTTTCACCAATATTTTCACCAGTATCTTTTTTATTTAAAACTGATTTTAATTTATTTCCTCCCCAAATTTTTTTTTTAAATATGGGTTGAAATTTTATTGGATAAAGTTCTTTTAATATCATCTATTAACCTTTGTAGCTTACAAAATTCCTTGGCGTTTCGTATAAGACAACTTCTAAGTCTAAATTAGAATCTAATTTTGCTTTAATCTTTTGGTGTATAACTACAACTATATTTTCTGCAGTAGGATTTAAATCTTTAAATTCTAAAACATCTAAGTTTAAATTTTTATGATCGAAGGCGTCTTCAACTTCCTTTTTGATAATATCTTTTAGAATTTTTACATCTATTACAAATCCTGTTTCTGGATCTATCTCTCCTGTAACACTTGCAATCAAATCATAATTATGACCATGGTAATTAGGATTGTTACATTTACCAAAAATGGCATTGTTTTTTTCATAGCTCCAATCTTTTCTATACAATCTATGTGCAGCATTAAAATGTGCACGTCTACTAACTGTTACTTTCATTTGTTATGTTTATAAATTCGTAGAACTTATCGAATATTATCTTAAACCAAGCTGTGTATAATTCTGGTTTTTCGCTTATATCTTTTTTAACCTCTTCTAATGGCATCCACTTCCAGGTTTCAACCTCTTCTCTATTTATGTTTGGCTCTTTTTCATAATATCCAACCATAATATGATCTAGTTCGTGCTCTGTTAAACCATTATCAAAAGGTGCTTTATATATAAAAGATGTTTTCTCTTCTAAAGATGTATTAAAGCCCATTTCTTCTTGTAAACGTCTTTTTCCTGCTTGTAAGTTGCTTTCACCTGCACGATGATGACTACAACAAGTATTAGTCCATAATCCAGGAGAATGGTATTTAGTTAATGCGCGTTGCTGGAGCATTAATTCATTTTTACTATTAAAGACGAAAACTGAAAAAGCGCGATGTAAAAGCGCTTTTTCATGCGCTTCCATTTTTGCCATTAAACCAATTTGCTCGTCTTTTTCGTTTACTAAAATTACTTTTTCTTCTTCCATATCTTTTTTAAGCAAAGCAAATTTACAAAATAGCAAAAAACAATAACTCACTTTTAAGTTTAAATTAGCACTTTTGTTTTTACACACAAAAAAAGGCTGCTTAAAGTTTTTTTACCACTAAATAACACATGTGATGTGCGTGCAATTAATGGATAAAATCCAATATTTATTTTTGTATATTTTTTAATCATTTTATTTTAAACCACCCAGAAAGTGGATTTTTAAAATTTTTTTTATAAATAATTAAAAACCGACAAAATAGCCAACAACAAAGAACCTGTATATTATCATTATTCACAAAAATATGAACGACTACTACAGATATAATTGACGAAATACAGAATTAGCCGATAAAAAGCAGGTCATCTAAAAAAACATCATAAAAAATAAAACACTTAAATTTATTAACAACAAAAGAACAAAATATCCTCTTGCCATAAGATTTAATGTTTTAAAACAGAATATTACTATTCTTAATGATGGATTAATATTATTGCTTGCATAATAATTGTTAAGACTATTAACATACAAATTCAAAAAGTTATATTTGCCAAAATTTATATTTCATGACGTTTTTAGAAGAAATAAAAAGAAGAAGAATATTTGGGATTATTTCTCATCCAGATGCAGGAAAGACAACACTTACAGAAAAATTGTTGCTTTTTGGTGGTGCCATACAGGAAGCTGGAGCTGTAAAAAGTAATAAGATTAAAAAGGGAACTACGAGTGATTTTATGGAGATTGAGAGACAACGTGGAATTAGTGTTGCAACGTCTGTTTTAGCTTTTGAATATAATGGCATAAAAATAAACATATTAGATACACCTGGACATAAAGATTTTGCTGAAGATACTTTTAGAACACTTACTGCGGTAGATAGCGTAATTGTTGTAATTGATGTAGCAAAAGGTGTATAGGAACAAACAGAAAAGTTAGTTGAAGTTTGCCGAATGCGAAATATACCAATGATTGTTTTTATAAATAAAATGGATCGTGAAGGTAAAGATGCTTTTGAGCTTTTAGACGAAATTGAACAAAAATTAGGCTTAACAGTAACGCCTTTAAGTTTCCCTATTGGTATGGGTTACGACTTTAAAGGTATTTATAATATATGGGAACGCAACATTAACTTATTTAGTGGTGATAGTAGAAAAAATATTGAAGAAACAATTGAAATTTCTGATTTAAACTCTAGTGAATTAACAGATTTAATTGGTATAAAAGCTGCTAATACATTACGAGAAGAAATTGAATTAGTAGAAGGTATTTATCCTCCATTTAACAATCAAGATTATTTAGACAGCAAGCTACAGCCAGTGTTTTTTGGTTCGGCATTGAATAGTTTTGGAGTAAGAGAATTATTAGATTGTTTTGTTGAAATTGCACCTAAACCTAGAGCTAAACAAAGCGAAGAACGTCTAGTAAAACCAGATGAAACAGATTTTACTGGTTTTGTATTTAAGATTCATGCTAACATGGATCCAAATCACAGAAACCGTCTCGCTTTTATTAAGATTGTTTCTGGGGAGTTTAAAAGAAATACACCTTATTTACATGTAAGACATAATAAAAAAGTTAAATTCTCTAGTCCGAATGCATTTTTCGCAGAGAAAAAAGAAATTGTAGACATCTCTTATCCTGGTGATATTGTAGGATTACAAGACACTGGAACTTTTAAAATTGGAGACACCTTGACACAAGGCGAAATACTTAATTACAAAGGTGTACCAAGTTTTTCTCCAGAACATTTTAGATATATCAACAACGCAGATCCATTAAAATCTAAGCAGCTAAATAAAGGTATAGACCAATTAATGGATGAAGGTGTTGCACAGTTATTTACCTTAGAATTAAACGGTAGAAAAGTAATTGGAACAGTTGGTGCTTTACAATACGAAGTAATACAATACCGATTAGAGCACGAATATGGAGCCAAGTGTACTTATGAGAATCTTAATGTTTTTAAAGCATGTTGGGTAGAACCAAAAGATAAAAAAAATGACGAATTTAAAGAGTTTAAAAGAGTAAAACAGCGCTTTTTAGCAAAAGACAAAAGAGGACAATTGGTCTTTTTAGCAGATTCTTCTTTTTCGTTACAAATGACACAACAAAAATATCCAGGCATAAAGTTTCACTATGTTTCGGAATTCAAGTAAGCAAAAATTTGTTTTTAATAGCCGTAGAGCGGTTTATTCACAAAAAAAAACACTCTCTACAGGATCATGCAGTAAAAACAGCTTATTATTTAATGTAAATAAATTTAACTATTGAAACAATGATTAGTCATAATATTTAACTGTGGTGGTTATTAAAATGTATTTTTTTTAATTGTTGTAGAAATTCTACCATAAAAAAACTCTAAATAAATATTTAGAGTTTTTTTATAATTTGAAAAGCCTAGAAAGCTTAACGAATAATACCAAATTTTAAAGGTATAGGTGGTTGCTCTCAAAAAACATTTCGAGCACCAACATTTAATTTATAGAACTACGAGTCAAAAAGTGAGTATTAAGCTTGACCTGTAGGACCAAAGTTTAAAGGTATAGGTGGTTGCTCGTAATCCTTAATTTCACCATGTGCCTTTTCAAAACGTTTTACATTATCATTTAATGCTTTTAGCAATCTTTTTGCATGTTGAGGCGTTAATATAATTCTAGATTTCACCTTACTTTTTGGTGTTCCTGGCATTACACTTACAAAATCTACAACAAACTCTGAAACAGAATGATTAATTATTGCAAGGTTAGAATAGATACCTTCTGCTACTTTTTCATCTAATTCTATATTTATTTGATTTGGTTTTGGTTTTTTATCTTGACTGTTATCCATAATATTAATTTTAATTAATTTGTTATAAGAAAAAAGTCCTGCTAGATTACTTAGCAGGACTTTTTATTTATTTATGTTAAAACATTTAAATCATGATATTCCTATACTTAGGAAAACAATTATTAATTGTAATTCACTTCTTCTTTTGACTGTAACATTTGGTCAAACTCTTCTTTAGATCCTACTATAATTTTTTCGTAAGTACGCATTCCTGTTCCTGCTGGAATTCTGTGTCCTACAATTACATTTTCTTTAAGACCTTCTAAAATATCAATTTTACCTGCTACTGCTGCTTCGTTAAGTACTTTTGTTGTTTCCTGGAACGATGCCGCAGAAATAAACGATTTAGTTTGTAACGATGCTCTTGTAATACCTTGCAGTATTGGAGTTGCTGTAGCTGGTTGTGCATCTCTTGCTTCAACTAATGCTTTATCTTCACGACATAATAAAGAATTCTCGTCTCTTAATTCGAAGGCAGTAATTATCTGTCCTTCTTTTAAGTTAGTAGAGTCTCCTGCATTTTCGACTACTTTCTTACCAAAAATAGCATCGTTCTCTTCGATAAAATCTGCTTTGTGAGCTAATTGATCTTCTAAGAAAATAGTATCTCCAGAATCAATAATTCTTACTTTACGCATCATTTGTCTTACAACAACTTCGAAATGCTTATCGTTAATTTTTACACCTTGTAAACGGTATACTTCTTGAACTTCGTTCACTAAGTATTGTTGTACAGCTGCAGGTCCTTTAATATTTAAGATATCGTTTGGTGTAATAGAACCATCAGATAAAGGCATACCAGCTTTTACAAAATCGTTTTCTTGTACAAGAATCTGACTTGATAACTTCACTAAGTATTTCTTAATATCTCCTAATTTAGATTCTATAATAATTTCACGATTACCTCTTTTAATTTTTCCAAAAGAAACAACACCATCAATTGCACTTACTATTGCTGGGTTAGATGGATTACGAGCTTCAAATAATTCTGTTACTCTTGGTAAACCACCTGTAATATCACCTGCTTTAGAAGATTTACGTGGTATTTTAACTAAAACTTTACCAATCTTAACTTTCTCTCCGTCGTCAATCATTATGTGTGCTCCTACTGGTAAGTTATAAGAACGAATTGCTTCACCTTTAGCATCTTCTACAATAAGAGTTGGAATTAATTTCTTGTTTCTAGACTCTGAAATTACTTTTTCTTGGAAACCTGTTTGCTCATCAATTTCAACTTGATAAGTAACACCTTGTTCAATATTTTCATATCTCACTTTTCCTGCAAATTCAGAAATAATTACACCGTTATATGGATCCCAAGTACAAACAACATCTCCAGCTTTTAACTTATCTCCATTTTTAATTTCAATAGTCGAACCATAAGGAATATTATTAGTACTTAAAGTAATCCCTGTTTTCTTGTCTATAAGTTTAATTTCTGAAGTACGAGAAATTACAATATCTATTGCTTTTCCGTCTTTATCTTCGCCTTTAACAATTTTTAATTCCTCAATTTCTGCAACACCATCAAATTTAACTGCTAAGTTATTTTCTTCTGAAATGTTACCTGCTATACCACCTACGTGGAATGTACGAAGTGTTAATTGTGTTCCTGGCTCTCCAATAGATTGCGCAGCTACAACTCCAACAGCTTCACCACGTTGTACCATTTTATTGGTTGCTAAGTTTCTTCCGTAACATTGCGCACAGATTCCTTTTTTAGCTTCACAACTTAATGGTGAACGAACTTCTACAGCATCAATAGGAGAAGCTTCTATTGCCGCAGCAATATCTTCTTCAATTAATGAGCCTGCTTCTACTATTATCTCTTCAGTTAATGGATTGTAAACATCATTAAGTGCAATACGTCCTAAAACACGTGCTCCTAATTTCTCTACAACTTCATCATTTTTCTTTAAAGCTGAAACTTCTACACCTCTTAATGTACCACAGTCTACACTGTTTACAATAACATCTTGAGAGACATCTACTAAACGACGTGTTAAGTAACCTGCATCTGCTGTTTTAAGTGCTGTATCTGCAAGACCCTTACGTGCACCGTGAGTAGAAATAAAGTATTCTAAAATTGAAAGCCCTTCCTTAAAGTTAGAAAGAATTGGATTTTCAATAATAGATCCTCCACCTGCTGTAGATTTTTTAGGCTTAGCCATTAATCCACGCATTCCTGTAAGCTGACGAATCTGTTCTTTAGATCCACGAGCTCCAGAGTCAAGCATCATAAACACAGAGTTAAATCCTTGTTGATCTTCCCTAATACGTTTCATTGACAATTCTGTCAATTCTGCATTGGTAGACGTCCAGATATCAATAACTTGGTTGTAACGCTCGTTATTAGTAATTAGTCCCATGTTATAGTTACCAGTAATACCATCAACTTTTTTGTTGGCAGCATCAATCATAGATTGCTTTTCTGGTGGAATAATAATATCTCCTAAACTAAATGATAATCCACCTTTAAAGGCAAATAAATATCCTAAAGTTTTAATTTCATCTAAGAAAGCTGCCGTTTCTGGTACGCTTGTTAGTTTTAAAATATCACCAATAATATCTCTTAAAGATTTCTTAGTTAATACCTCATTTACATAACCTGCAGCAGCTGGTACTTTTTCGTTAAATAGTACACGACCAGTAGTTGTTTCTATAATTTGAGGAACAAGTTCTCCAGCTTCATTAAAGTCTATAGTTCTTACTTTAATCTGCGCATTTAAATCTACACGCTTTTCATTATAAGCAATGTTTACTTCTTCTGCGGAATAAAAAGTCAAGCCTTCGCCTTGTACTGGAACTTCTGGAGTTGATTTACGTAACTTAGTCATGTAATACAGACCAAGTACCATATCCGGAGATGGTACAGTAACTGGAGCACCATTTGCCGGATTTAATATATTATGTGATGCCAACATTAATAATTGACATTCTAATATTGCTTCTGGTCCTAAAGGCAAGTGAACAGCCATTTGATCTCCATCAAAATCGGCATTAAATGCGGCACAGGCTAAAGGGTGTAATTGTATAGCTTTACCTTCAATAAGTTTTGGCTGGAAAGCCTGAATACCTAATCGGTGAAGCGTAGGCGCACGGTTTAGTAATACTGGATGTCCTTTAAGAACGTTTTCCAAGATATCCCAAACCACTGGCTCTTTTTTATCTATTATTTTCTTAGCTGATTTTACAGTTTTAACAATTCCTCTTTCGATTAATTTACGAATAATGAATGGTTTGTATAGCTCAGCAGCCATATTTTTAGGTAGACCACATTCAAATAACTTTAATTCTGGTCCAACAACAATTACAGAACGTGCTGAATAGTCTACACGCTTACCAAGTAAATTTTGACGAAAACGTCCTTGCTTACCTTTAAGTGAATCTGATAAAGATTTTAACGGTCTGTTAGAATCTGTTTTTACTGCTGATGACTTACGTGTGTTATCTAATAATGAATCTACAGATTCTTGTAACATACGCTTTTCGTTACGTAAAATTACTTCTGGAGCTTTAATTTCCACAAGTCTCTTAAGACGATTGTTACGTATAATTACACGACGGTATAAATCATTTAAATCTGAAGTTGCAAAACGTCCACCATCTAAAGGCACTAATGGTCTTAATTCTGGTGGTATAATTGGCACCACTTTTAAGATCATCCATTCAGGACGGTTTTCTCTATTTAAATTAGATTCACGTAAAGCTTCTACAACTTGAAGACGTTTTAGTGCTTCAGTTTTACGTTGCTTAGACGTTTCAGTATTAGCTTTGTGACGTAATTCGAAAGATAGAGTATCTAAATCTATACGTGCTAATAAATCGATAAGACACTCAGCTCCCATCTTAGCTATAAACTTATTTGGGTCTGAATCTTCTAAATAATTATTATCTTGAGGAAGTACTTCTAATATATTTAAGTACTCTTCTTCAGTTAAGAAATCCATTTTTTGTAATGGTTCTCCTTCTGCATTTTTAGCGTTACCTGGTTGGATTACTACATAACGTTCGTAGTAAATAATCATGTCTAACTTCTTAGAAGGTAAACCTAATAAATAACCTATTTTGTTTGGTAAAGAACGGAAATACCAAATGTGAGCAACAGGCACAACTAAATTAATGTGCCCTACTCTATCACGACGTACTTTCTTTTCTGTTACTTCTACTCCACAACGGTCGCAAACAATACCTTTGTAACGAATTCTTTTATATTTACCACAAGCACATTCGTAGTCTTTTACAGGACCAAAAATACGCTCACAGAATAAACCATCTCTTTCTGGTTTATGTGTACGATAATTAATAGTTTCTGGCTTTAAAACTTCACCTCTAGACTCTGCTAAAATAGACTCTGGTGATGCCAAACCAATTGAGATTTTATTAAACCTCTGTACTGTATTCTTATCTTGCTTTCTTGCCATAATTTTTTGTATAAAAATTATTTATTTTCTTATTAGAGATGTAGTAAGTAAATAATACATCTCTAATAGAAAATTATTATTCTTCTAATCTAATGTCTAATCCTAATCCTTTCAATTCGTGCATAAGTACGTTGAAAGATTCTGGTAATCCTGGATCTGGCATTGGTTCACCTTTTACGATTGCTTCGTACGTTTTAGCTCTACCAACTACGTCATCAGATTTTACTGTAAGGATTTCTCTAAGGGTTGCAGAAGCACCATATGCCTCTAAAGCCCAAACTTCCATCTCACCAAAACGTTGTCCACCAAATTGTGCTTTACCACCTAATGGTTGTTGTGTAATTAATGAGTATGGCCCTATAGAACGTGCGTGCATTTTATCGTCTACCATATGCCCTAATTTAAGCATGTAGATTACACCAACTGTTGCTGGCTGATCGAAACGCTCACCTGTTCCACCATCATATAAATAAGTATGACCATATCTTGGAATTCCAGCTTCATCTGTTAATTCGTTAATTTGATCAATTGTAGCTCCATCGAAAATTGGTGTTGCATAAGTACGACCTAAATCTTGTCCAGCCCAACCTAATACAGTTTCATAAATTTGTCCAATATTCATACGCGATGGTACACCTAATGGATTTAATACAATATCTACAGGCGTTCCATCTTCTAAGAAAGGCATATCTTCTTGACGTACAATACGTGCTACAATACCTTTGTTACCATGACGTCCTGCCATTTTATCACCAACTTTAAGTTTACGCTTTTTAGCGATATAAACTTTAGCTAATTTTATGATTCCTGCTGGTAATTCATCTCCTACAGAAATTGTAAACTTCTCACGACGTAAAGAACCTTGTAAGTCATTTTCTTTAATCTTGTAGTTATGAATTAAGTCTGCTATTAACTTATTAGTCTTGTCGTCTGTTGTCCAAGTACCAGAAGTTAAGTGCGTATACTCATCTACAGCGTTTAACATTTTTAAACTAAATTTCTTACCTTTTGGTAAAACTTCCTCTCCTAAATCGTTAAAGATACCTTGTGATGTTTTTCCATTTACAATAGTAAAAAGTTTTTCAACTAATACAGCCTGTAAATCATCAAACTTAGAATTATAAAGCCCTTCTAATTGAGCGATATCTTCTTTATCTTGAGCTCTTTTGCGCTTGTCTTTAATAGCACGAGCAAATAATTTTTTATTAATTACTACACCATGTAAAGATGGAGATGCTTTTAAAGAAGCATCTTTTACATCTCCTGCTTTGTCACCAAAGATGGCACGTAATAATTTTTCTTCTGGTGTAGGATCACTTTCTCCTTTTGGAGTAATTTTTCCAATAAGAATATCTCCTGGTTTAACCTCTGCACCAATACGGATCATTCCATGCTCATCAAGATCTTTTGTAGACTCTTCTGAAACATTAGGAATATCATTAGTTAGTTCTTCATTACCTAATTTTGTATCTCTAACATCTAAAGAATACTCATCAATATGAATCGATGTAAATATATCTTCACGAACAACTTTTTCTGAAATTACAATGTCATCCTCAAAGTTATACCCTTTCCAAGGCATAAAGGCTACTTTCATATTTCTTCCTAAAGCTAATTCACCTTTTTGTGTTGCATAGCCTTCAGATAAAACCTGTCCTTTAGTAACTTTATCTCCTTTCTTAACGATAGGTTTTAAGTTTATTGAAGTTCCTTGGTTTGTTTTTCTATATTTAACTAAAGCATAAGATTTAGTATCACTGTCAAAACTTACTTTAGCTTCATCTTCAGTACGCTTATATTTTATAACAATTTCATTTGCATCAACATACTCTACTACACCTTTTCCTTCTGCATTAATTAATACACGAGAATCTGAAGCAACTTGTCTTTCTAGACCTGTTCCTACAATTGGTGCTTGAGGTAACAATAATGGTACTGCCTGACGCATCATGTTAGATCCCATTAATGCACGGTTGGCATCATCATGTTCTAAGAAAGGAATTAATGAAGCCGAAATAGAAGATATTTGGTTTGGTGCAACATCTGTATAATGAATATCTTTAGGATCCATTACCGGAAAATCACCTTCCATACGAGCAATTACTTTGTCGTGTAAAATTTTACCATTAACATCAACTTTTACAGTTGCTTGGGCTATTAATTTCTCTTCTTCTTCTTCTGCACTTAAATATATTGGTGTTCCTTTTATATCTACTACACCATTGGTTACTTTTCTATATGGTGTTTCGATGAATCCCATAGAATTCACTTTTGCATATACAGATAAAGATGAAATTAATCCAATGTTTGGACCTTCAGGTGTTTCAATAGGACATAAACGACCGTAGTGAGTATAGTGTACATCACGAACCTCGAATCCAGCTCTTTCTCTTGATAAACCTCCTGGTCCTAATGCTGATAGACGACGCTTATGCGTAATTTCTGCAAGAGGATTGGTTTGATCCATAAATTGAGATAATTGGTTAGTACCAAAGAAAGAATTAATAACAGACGATAAAGTCTTTGCATTAATTAAATCTATAGGTGTAAAAACTTCGTTATCACGAACGTTCATACGTTCACGAATAGTACGAGCCATACGTGCTAAACCAACACCAAACTGAGAAGATAATTGCTCACCTACTGTACGAACACGACGGTTAGATAAGTGATCGATATCATCAATCTCTGCTTTAGAGTTTATTAACTCTATCAAATATTTAATAATAGTTATAATATCTTCTTTAGTAAGCACTTGCTTATCCATTCCAATATCTAACTGTAATTTTTTGTTCATTCTATAACGACCTACTTCTCCTAAAGAGTAACGTTGATCACTAAAGAATAATTTATCTATAATACCACGTGCTGTTTCCTCATCTGGCGGCTCAGCATTACGTAATTGTCTGTAGATATGTTCAACTGCCTCTTTTTCAGAGTTTGTTGGATCTTTTTGAAGCGTATTATGTATAATCGCATAGTCTCCTTGTTGTGCACTTTCTTTATGTAAAAGAATAGTTTTAACACCTACTTCAAGGATTTCCTTAATATTATCTTTATCTAATTCTGTATCACGGTCAAGCACAATCTCGTTACGTTCGATAGATACAACTTCGCCAGTATCTTCATCAACGAAATCTTCATGCCAAGTATTTAGAACACGTGCGGCAAGTTTACGACCTAAAATTTTCTTTAAACCTGACTTTGAAACTTTCACCTCTTCAGCTAGGTCAAAAATTTCAAGAATATCTTTATCTTTTTCAAAACCTATGGCTCTGAATAAAGTTGTTACAGGTAATTTTTTCTTTCTATCAATGTATGCATACATTACTTGGTTGATATCCGTAGCGAACTCAATCCAAGATCCTTTGAAAGGAATAACTCTTGCTGAATATAATTTTGTTCCATTTGCATGGAATGATTGCCCAAAAAATACACCTGGAGATCTATGTAATTGAGATACTACTACACGTTCTGCACCATTAATACAGAAAGTACCAGAAGGTGTCATGTAAGGTATTGTTCCTAAATACACATCTTGAACAATAGTCTCGAAATCCTCATGTTCAGGGTCTGTACAGTACAGTTTTAACCTTGCTTTTAATGGAACGCTATAAGTAAGCCCTCTTTCTATACACTCTTCAATAGCATATCTTGGTGGATCGATAAAGTAATCTAAGAATTCTAATACGAATTGATTACGAGTATCTGTAATTGGAAAGTTCTCCATGAAGGTATTATACAATCCTTCATTACCTCTTTCTTCAGATTTTGTTTCAAGTTGGAAAAAATCCTGGAAGGATTTGATTTGAATATCCATAAAATCTGGATATTCAGTTCTATTAATAATAGACGAGAAATTTAATCTTTCAGCTTGTGTTACTAACATCAATGGACGAAATTTTGATTAAAAAAAAATACTTGGATATAGGTATTACCTATATACGACAAATGGTCTAGGTCTAAGAGCATGTGCTCCAGACCTAAACCTTTGTAAAAACTATTGGTATTGCTTACTTAAGCTCAACCTCTGCTCCTGCCTCTTCTAACTGAGTTTTAAGAGCCTCTGCTTCATCTTTAGAAACTGCTTCTTTGATTGCACTTGGTGCATCATCAACTAAACCTTTTGCTTCTTTTAATCCTAAACCAGTTAATTCTTTAACTAATTTTACTACAGCTAACTTAGCGCCACCTGCAGCTTTTAAGATTACATCAAATTCTGTTTGCTCTTCAGCAGCGTCTCCACCACCAGCAGCTGGTCCTGCCATAGCTACTGCAGCAGCAGCAGGCTCGATACCATATTCATCTTTTAATATAGCTGCTAACTCATTTACTTCTTTAACTGTAAGGTTAACTAACTGTTCTGCGAAATCTTTTAAATCTGCCATTTGTAATAATTTTTTTTAATTTTTAATATTTAAGTGTAAAGTGCGTACTTTTTAAATTATCCCTCTTTTTGAGATAATGTTTTAAGAATTCCTGAAAGTTTTCCTCCACTTGATTTAAGTGCTGTAATAACATTCTTAGCAGGAGATGGTAATAATCCAAGAATAGCCCCAATTAATTCTTCTTTTGATTTAATATCAACTAACATATCTAGTTGATCGTCTCCTATGTAAACTGCTTCTTCAATGAAAGCTCCTTTTAATAAAGGTTTTTCTGATTTCTTACGAAAAGCTTTAATTACTTTAGCTGGAGCATTACCAGTTTCAGAATACATTACAGAAGTATTACCTTTAAGCGTTGATGGTAAGTTTCCGAAATCTCTTTCTGAAGCTTCCATAGCTTTTTCAAGTAATGTGTTTTTTACAACTGCTAATTTTATGTTTGCTTTAAAACAAGCACGACGTAAATCTGAAGTAGTACCTGCGTTTAAACCAGATATATCTGCTAAATAAATGTTAGCATTATCGGCTAATTGAGCAGTTAATTCTACTATAACTTTTGATTTTTCTTCTCTTGTCATGATATAAGTTATTTAACTACTAACCGATTTTCGTATCAACTGCAATACTTGGACTCATTGTAGAAGACATAAAAATGCTTTTTACATAAATTCCTTTAGAAGCAGTTGGCTTCAGTTTCATTAATGTTGTTAATAATTCGTTTGCGTTACCTTCAATTTTGTCTGCACTAAAAGATGCTTTTCCAATAGCTGCGTGAACGATACCAGTTTTATCTACTTTAAAGTCAATTTTACCAGCTTTTACTTCTGTTACAGCTTTTGCTACATCCATAGTAACTGTACCAGTCTTTGGGTTAGGCATCAAGCCACGAGGACCTAATACACGACCTAAAGGGCCTAATTTACCCATAACACTTGGCATAGTAATAATTACATCAACATCTGTCCAACCACCTTTGATTTTATCAAGATACTCGTCTAAACCTACGTAATCTGCTCCTGCTTCTTTAGCTTCTACTTCTTTGTCTGGAGTTACTAATGCTAATACTTTAACATCTTTACCTGTACCATGAGGAAGAGATACAACACCTCTTACCATTTGATTTGCTTTTCTAGGGTCTACACCTAAACGCACAGCTAAATCTATTGAAGCATCAAACTTTGTATTAGATATTTCTTTTATTAAGGCTGATGCTTCTTGAATTGAATAAACTTTATCCTTATCAATTTTAGCAATTGCCTCTTTACGTTTCTTTGTTAATTTTGCCATTTTAAAATCTTTTTAGGTTAATTAGGTGCTACACCACCTTTAACAGTTATACCCATAGATCTAGCAGTTCCTGCGATCATTTTCATTGCTGAATCGATAGTAAATGCATTTAAATCTACCATTTTATCTTCTGCAATAGTTTTCACTTGATCCCAAGTTACCTTAGCTACTTTACGTACATGAGGTTCACCTGATCCTTTTTTTACTTTGGCCGCTTCTAATAATTGTACTGCAGCTGGAGGAGTTTTGATTACAAAATCAAACGATTTGTCTTTGTAAACAGAAATAACAACTGGTAATACTTTACCAGCTTTATCTTGGGTTCTAGCATTAAACTGCTTACAGAATTCCATGATATTAACACCAGCAGCACCTAAAGCGGGTCCAACCGGTGGCGACGGATTCGCTGCACCTCCCTTTACTTGTAATTTGACTACTTTGCCTAATTCTTTTGCCATTTTAAATAATTTAGTTTCGTATTAAATCTATTTTTGAAGCTGATTTAACACTTTCTTTATTGTAACAATTATTAAATTTTTTCTACTTGCATGTAACTTAATTCTAATGGTGTTTTTCTTCCAAAAATCTTAACCATTACTTCAAGCTTACGTTTCTCTTCATTGATATTTTCAATAGTGCCATCAAACCCATTAAAAGGACCATCTATAACTTTTACAGTTTCGCCTTTTGTAAATGGAATAGCTACACTTGCATCCATATCAGATAACTCATCTACCTTACCTAACATCCTATTAACCTCAGACTGTCTTAAAGGCAATGGATCTCCTCCTTTTGTAGCTCCTAAAAAGCCTATTACATTAGTAATTGACCTTATGATATGAGGCACTTCTCCTGTAAGATTGGCTTTAATCATTATGTAACCACTAAAATAAACCTTCTCTTTATTTATCTTCTTTCCGTTTCTTATTTGTACTACGTTCTCTGTAGGCACTAAAACTTGCTCAACATAATCTTGAAAACCTAAACGAGCAATCTCATTCTCGATGTAAGTTTTAATCTTATTCTCTTGACCACTTACTGCTCTAACTACGTACCACTTTTTTTCTCCTACTTCAGCCATAAACTTTATATTAACTAATTAATTTAAAGTATTCACTAATAACTTTACTGAAAACAGTATCAACTCCCCAAATTGCTAAAGAGAATATGATTGAAAATACTGCAACTAAAATGGTTAACCTTTGCACTTCTGGCCAAGGTGTCCATGTTACATTATTTTTCAATTCACCAAATGATTCTTTTATATATCCTACTATTCCAGCCATTTTAATCTTTAATTTAAAGAAAAACATATTACTACATTTTTCAAATTTATTTTAGAAAACAAGGCTAAAAAGCCCTTATCACTATAAGCACGGGTTGAGAGACTCGAACTCCCGACACCTGGTTTTGGAGACCAGTGCTCTACCAACTGAGCTAAACCCGTAAATATAAGTCAAGGTGTCACGAATAACGAGACACCTTAACTCTATATTTATTAGACTAGTACTTAGTCTAAAATCTCTGTTACTTGACCAGCTCCAACAGTTCTACCTCCTTCACGTATAGCGAAACGAAGACCAACATTCATTGCAATAGGTTGAATTAAATCAACATGAATTGTTAAGTTATCACCTGGCATAACCATCTCTACACCTTCTGGTAATGCAATATTACCAGTTACATCAGTAGTACGAACGTAAAACTGTGGACGGTAGTTATTATGGAATGGAGTATGACGTCCACCTTCTTCTTTTTTAAGTACATAAACCTCTGCTTTAAACTTAGCATGTGGTGTTACAGAACCTGGCTTACAGATTACCATACCTCTAGAAATCATACTTTTTTCAATACCTCTTAATAAGATACCAGCATTATCACCTGCTTCACCTCTATCTAATATCTGACGGAACATTTCAATTCCAGTAATAGTAGAAGTTAATTTTTCAGCACCCATACCTATGATTTCAACTGGATCTCCAGTATTAGCAATACCTGTCTCAATACGACCAGTTGCTACAGTACCACGTCCTGTAATTGAAAACACATCTTCAATTGGCATTAAAAAATCTTTATCAATCTCCCTTAATGGCTCTTCAATCCATGCATCAACAGCTTCCATTAATTCTAAAACTGTATCTACCCATTTTTTCTCACCGTTAAGAGCTCCTAAAGCAGAACCAGAAACTACAGGTCCATTATCACCATCATACTCATAGAATGATAATAACTCACGAACTTCCATATCTACTAATTCTAACAGCTCTTCATCATCAACCATATCCACTTTGTTTAAGAATACTACCATTCTTGGGATACCTACCTGACGCCCTAACAAGATATGCTCACGTGTTTGTGGCATTGGACCATCAGTTGCAGCTACAACTAATATAGCTCCGTCCATTTGTGCAGCACCTGTAACCATATTCTTAACATAATCGGCGTGACCTGGACAATCTACGTGTGCATAGTGACGATTTAAAGTTGCATATTCTACGTGTGAAGTATTAATTGTTATACCTCTTTCTTTTTCTTCTGGAGCGTTATCAATCTGATCGAATGACCTTGCTTCTGAATATCCTGCATCAGCTAATACTTTAGTAATAGCAGCAGTTAAAGTTGTTTTACCGTGATCTACGTGTCCAATTGTACCAATGTTTAAGTGTGGTTTTGAACGATCGAAAGTTGCCTTTGCCATGTTTTAATAATTTAATCTTAGTTATATAATAATATTAATGTTCTACTTTTTTGTTGTTATTTAAAAAATCGAGCCAATGACGGGAATTGAACCCGTGACCTCTTCCTTACCAAGGAAACACTCTACCTCTGAGCTACACCGGCTAAATATTAGAGCGAGAGACCGGGTTCGAACCGGCGACATTCAGCTTGGAAGGCTGACGCTCTACCAACTGAGCTACTCTCGCAATTATTTAAATTCTAAAATTCAAAATTAGTGGGGAGAGCAGGATTCGAACCTGCGAAGACGTAGTCAGCAGATTTACAGTCTGCCCTCGTTGGCCGCTTGAGTATCTCCCCAATTTTAAATTTTTTTTCAATCTTTTAAAGAACTTATAAAAAAACTTTTAAGCTTTCTTATTTTAGAGCCGATGGAGGGACTCGAACCCACGACCTGCTGATTACAAATCAGCTGCTCTAGCCAGCTGAGCTACATCGGCTTTTATAGCATTTTTTACATATAAAAAAAGCCCGCTATTTCTAACGGACTGCAAATGTATATATTTATTTAGAAATTCAAAAATATTTTAGATAAATATTTTTATAAATGTGCTCTTAATTTTGCTTTTCGCTTTTTTATTTGCTTTTCATGAGATATTGTTGCAAAATCGATAAGTTATTTTGACGATTTTACACCTACAATATTACTAAATCAACTCCTAGAATATTAATTATTGATTGATAAAATTCATTTTCTTTGTTACTAGAAATTTCTACTTTTCAAAAACATCTGATTTTACAATGATTAAATTTTGAATAACAAATAGTTATTTTCACTTTTTACTTCTTGGGTGTGCTTTTGAATATACTTTTTTGAGTTCTGCTATACTGTTGTGAGTATATACTTGAGTTGCTGCCAAACTTGAGTGACCTAGCAGTTCTTTTACAGCATTTAAATCGGCTCCTTGATTTAACAAATGTGTTGCAAAAGAATGCCTTAATATGTGTGGACTCTTTTTTACTTTATTAGAGGCTAGACTAAAATATTCATTAATGATTCTGTAAACAAGAGTTTCATAAATTTTAACTCCCTTATCTGTCAAGAAAAGTATTTCGTTATTTTTTATTTCATCAAGCTCATTTCTTTTTTTTAAATACAATCCTAATGTTTGTAAAACAGAACTCAATAATGGCACAAAACGTTCTTTGTTTCTCTTACCAAGAACTTTTAGAATCTTGTTCCCAATATCTATATCTGCTAACCTTAAATTTACTAATTCAATTCTTCTAATTCCAGTTGAATAAAATAATTCGATAATTAATTTATCTCTTATCCCTTTAAAGTTGTCTTGATAATGCAACTCATCTAGTGCAGTAGATATTTCTTTCTCAGAAAAAGGCACTTGTATTTTTTTACTTGTTTTTAAAGCTTTGTGCTTGGCCAAAGGATTAACTTGAATTTCTCCAATTTTTAATAAAAATTTATAATATGAATTTAAGGCTGATACTTTTCGGTTGATACTTCTATTAGCAATTTTAGCATTAACCAATTGAACAATCCAATTTCGTATTTGTGCATAGTTTACTTCACTAAGCGAAGAGTCCTGAAAATGATCCTCTAAAAAAGCTTGAAAAGCAGATAAATCTTTATTGTAAGCTTTTACAGTTAGTTTAGAATAATTTCTCTCTAACTCAAGGTAATCTGTAAAAGCCTTTATAGACATAGATTTTGTATTAATGTCAAAATAGTTACTACTCCTTAAATAAGGAAGCACGCTGAGATAAGTCGTAAATTAACTTCTCATCATCTTCACTTTCTAATAAAACATTATAAGTTTCCCAAAACTCTTTATTGTATGGTTTAGGAGAAAAAATATCCATATCCCAATTATTTTGTAGTTCTACATTGATTTTATCATGATCTAAAACAATATCTGAAAACAGTATTTCTTGTACAGTGTAGTAAAAACGTTCTTCTTTATTAAATTGTTCAGCAAGTTCTTCTTCTTGCTTGTTTTTAGGTTTAAAACCAACATTAACAAGTTTTGGCGTTTCATAATAAATGTAATTAGGATACATTTTATCGTTATACTCTTTATAATTTATAACTAGTTTGTGGTTTACTTGTGTATCAAACAAACGCTTACTTCTACTTTTTTGTTCTTTTGATGCTGCAATTAACTCATACTCTACTTTCTTAATAGCAAAATTATCGTAGTATATATATAGCCATCCGTTAGCTTCATATCCTTCATTGTAAATACCCTTAGTGTCTAAACCTACATAATCTGCTCCTTTATTTATTTTAATTTTGTAGAGCTTACGTTCATTGTCTACTAAAATTGTGTCTAATTTAAACTGATGAGTTTTTAAAATATCTTCGCCAAATAATGCTTTTCTACTGTTTACATTTCTAAACATATTAAGTTTGCCTTGAAATATATTTTGTAATCCATTTACTCTATTATCATTCCATTTAATAGCCTTTTTAAGTTCAGCAGTCTTTATTTGGATTCTTCTAAGGTTTTTTGGATTTGTTCTAGTTCTGTTATTATGGTTTAAGTACGATGCATAAGTAAAAAGGCTATCTATATCTCTAAGGTCATAACTTTTTCGCATTTGATCTACATTTATTTTTAAATGCTTGTTTGCTTGAACATTATATCCTGAATCGTATACAGAAATCGCACTCTCAATTAGCCATTTAAACTCTTTTTTATTACGTTCTTTATGTCTTAAAAAGCCTTTTTGTATATATGATGAATCTGGCATAGTTACAGGGAGCTCTGCAATTGCTTTTAATACAATTTCGTTTCCTGTTTTAGGCCTTGGTTCTGCTTCTAATACAACTTCATCTAGGGAAGCAACTTCTTCGACCAAGTAAATAGGGCCTGAAGAATCAAACTGATCTAAAGGAATTTTTTCTGTTGAGTATCCAATAGATGATACCACTAAAGTATCTGATACATTTTCTTTTGGAATTCGAAGTACAAACTTTCCATCTGCATTAGTTATTGTACCAATTGCTGTACTCTTAATATATACACTTGCACTTTCTACAGGTGCATCTTTAAAGAAGTCTACAACTTGATTACTTATTTCTTTTTGCGCAAAAGTAATTGTGCTGCATAAAAAGAATAAGATGCATATGATTTGATTTTGGTATTTCATGTGTCTTTGTTATTGATTTAATGGTCATGTGCAACACCATTTTATAAATTTACAAATACTTCAACTTAAAAAATGTTGTTATTTTCAAATAAGACCTATTTCTATTAACGAAGATATTTCTAAATTATTGAAATAAAATTAACAAAAACCTTTAAAGATTTAATGCTTCACAGCAGGTTTGTACTCTTTTTTATCAATTACCATTTTAGCGATAATCTCTCTTAAGATTTCTGATGTTCCTCCACCAATAGGTCCTAGTCTACTATCACGCAATAAGCGTGCCATTGGATATTCTTCCATATAACCATAGCCTCCTAACATTTGAAGACATTGATAGATTACATCGTCTGCCATTTTTGTAGAGCGCAACTTAGAAATAGTCGCTTCTTTTACTACATACTCATCTTTATCTAACCTAGCAGCTACTGAATAGTTGAATTCCTTACAAACTTCCATGTCTGCAAAACAGTCTGCCATTGTATGACGTAAGGCTTGAAATTTATT
The DNA here is from genome assembly GCF_037625555.1 of Lacinutrix sp. Lineage (GTDB taxonomy): Bacteria > Bacteroidota > Bacteroidia > Flavobacteriales > Flavobacteriaceae > Lacinutrix. The sequence continues at coordinate 2,398 of NZ_JASJHV010000072.1, read as the reverse complement.
TATAGATTTTCCAAAAGCGTGTCGTTCTCCCATATACTTTACAGCATATTCTAGAGCAAACTCTGCTCTTGCATGCGCATTAATTCCCATAATTAAACGTTCTGAAGCAAAATGCTGCATAATATAAGGGAATCCTTTTCCTTCTTTACCCATTAAATGGCTAGCAGGAATAATAACATTATCGAATGCTATCTCACCAGTATCTGATGCTTTCCAACCTAACTTATCTAATTTAGTTGCTGAGACACCTTTAGTCTCTCTATCTATAATAAACATACTAATGCCTTTATTACCTAACTCTGGGTTAGTTTTAGCAGCTACTACAATATAATCGCTATAAACGCCATTAGTAATAAATGTTTTGGAGCCATTAATTACATAAGTATCTCCTTTTTTAACAGCAGTGGTTCTCATTCCAGCTACATCACTTCCGCCAAAAGGCTCAGTTACTGCCATTGCACCTATCATCTCTCCTGTGATACTTTTTGTTAAATATTTTTGTTTAATTTCTTCGCTACCTTCAGCATTTACATGAGTCATCGCTAAGTATGCATGTGCCCACATTGCTGCAGCAAAACCTCCAGAATTTATTTTTTGCAATTCTTCAAGGAAAATAACGGTATAAAATAAATCTAAATCCATACCTCCATAAGCCTCAGGATATGCTATCCCAAAAAAGCCCATTTCGCCGAATTTCTCCCAAATAAAACGTTCTATATGACCAGTTTCTTCCCACTTTTCTATATGTGTTACAACTTCTTTTTGTAAGAAATCTGCTAAACTTTGTCTAAATAAATTGTGTTCTTCTGTGAAGTATCTGCTATCCATTTTATTGTTTTCTAATTAGACTGCAAATATAACTTAATTATCTCTAATTTTTTAACAGGAAAATCTTTAACTTTTGTTAATTCCTCAATATTTTTATAGCCTTCGTGTAATGCTCTGTATTCTAAAATATTATGTGCGATTTCGTAATCTATAAACCTAATAGTTACCAACTCTGCTTTTGAAGCTGTGTTTAAATTAATTTTATTGATTGCTTTAGGTGTTTTTAAACTGAAAGATTTTTTAAGTTCTTCTATTGTTTCTGGTTTTAAGCCATAGACCTGATTTAACTCAACTATTGAAACAAAACCATTCTGTTTTGTTCTATAGTTAACAATACTATTTGCATAGTATTCGCCTATTCCATATACTTTTTGAAGTTGTACTGAAGTTGCCACATTTAAATCTATTTTCTCGTCTTCAGATTTTGGCTTATTGCTATTAAAAGTCTTTGTGTATTGCTTTTTAGGTTTTGGGTTTGTAACCCATTCTGGAAATTTAAAAAAAGGTGAGATTTTATTAAATATGGAATCTGATACTTTTGTAACTTGTTGAAACTGTTCTGGAGAATTAATCCATTTATCTTTTGCTCTAAAAGCTAAGAGCCTATTAATTTCTTCAGAACTCATTCCTAATGTATAACCTTTATAGTCTGTTATAAAATTTGGATTGAATGGATAGATTTTTGGTTTATGGTTTTCAATTTCAACCAATTTTAAAGAATCAATTTCATTTTGAAATAATTGTAATTCTTTTAAATCTGTAGTTATTTCTTCCGAAGAAAAATCTACGAATGCATAAATGCACTGAAGTGTTATTATAAGTATTAATAATAAAAAAATCCCATTTCGTTGTTGCTTAGTGAACTCGAAATAGGATTTAATTTGCATATTTTTTATATTAATATGTATCTGCTATTCCTTTTTTGTTTTAATAGCAGTCATAAACTTTGTAAGCTCTTCTTTTACTATAGGTGCAAGAAGTACTAAACCTATCATGTTTGGAACCATCATAGCAAATACCATTGCATCTGAGAAAGCTATTACAGACCCTAAACTTGCTGCAGAACCTATAACTACAAATACACAGAAAAGTACTTTGTAAACGTATTCGACTTTTTTTGTACGTCCGAATAGAAAAGACCATCCTTGGTAACCGTAATAAGACCATGAAATCATAGAGCTAAATGCAAATAAAACAACCGCTACAGTTAATACATATGGAAACCATGAGATTGAAGATTCAAAAGCGCTAGATGTTAATAGTATTGCTTGCGCATTACCTCCTGGAGGGCTAGATGGATCTACAAAACCAGTAATAATTAGTACTAAAGCCGTCATTGTACAAACAACAACAGTATCAATAAAAGGTTCTAATAAAGCTACTAAACCTTCACTTGCTGAATATTTCGTTTTTACTGCAGCGTGTGCTATAGAAGCAGAACCAATACCTGCTTCATTCGAGAATGCTGCACGTTTAAATCCTTGAACTAATACACCTACTATACCACCTGCAATTCCTTCTGGGCTAAATGCTCCATTCCAAATTGCTGAAAAAGCACTACCAATCATAT
>NZ_JASJHV010000071.1:0-24795 GCF_037625555.1 Lacinutrix sp. | reverse complement strand
TCTAATTCAAATTTAGACATGATAAATAATTGATCCCAAAGCTTATGCTGAAAATCTGGCACATCGCGTAAATGAGGTTGTAAATTACCCATTACAGCGATAATAGCCTTTGCTACTTTATTGCGCTCCTCTTTTGTTTCTCTTGATTTGGCGAAATTCACCATTTTTTGAACGTGCCTTCCATATTCTGGAATAATTAAATGTTCACGTTCTGTATTATACTCTATGTCGTCTATTAAAGTCAAAATTGTGTAGAATTTAGTGTTGCATTGTAGAATCTATGCTTTCGCAAAATACAAAATTGTTTAAGTATAACGTAATAATTATAAAGAAATTACACCATCAATTTTTTCTGATACTTCAATGTATTTTGCAATAACAGCGTCTGGGTTTTTTAGTCTTACATTAATAGAGATGCTAGTGTATTTTGCATTACTAGACTCTTTATTAACTATAACAGCACCTAGATGATTAAAAATAGCTTCAATACTTTCAATTTTATCTGCGTTTGTTTTAACAATAAATTTATATAAATACTCAGAAGGCCATAGTGTAGTATCTAATAATTGCTCTTTTAGTTTAGTGTAAAATTCTTCTTGATTTTGTTCTTTGCTCATGTCTCAAATTATAGATTGCAAATATAAGTTATCCATTGCATTTTTTTTATACCTTTTTTATTACGAATTTTGCAACTAAAATCGTACCATAATTGAATACAAAAACAATAGTAATTACTGGAGGACCAGGAAGTGGAAAAACGTCTATAATAAATGAGTTAACCAAAAGAGGTTTAACTTGTTCTGAAGAGATATCAAGAGAAGTCATTCTAAAAGCCCGAGAAAAAGGAATTGAACAGCTATTTATTACCAATCCTATACAATTTAGCGAAACGCTTTTAGAAGGAAGGATTGAGCAATATAAAGATGCCCTAGAAAGTAATAACGAATTTGTTTTTTTAGACAGAGGCATTCCAGACATTTCTGCTTACATGGATTTTAAAGGTGATACCTATCCCGATTTTTTCTATGAAGCTTGCGAAAAATACAAATACGATTCTGTTTTTATTTTAGCGCCTTGGCAAGATATTTTTACTAGCGATAGTGAACGTTACGAGAATTTTGATCAAGCCCAAGAAATACATGAAAAACTTTTAGAAACCTATACAAAATATGGCTACAATTTAAGAGATGTCCCTTTTGGTTCTGTTGAAGCACGAGCAGACCATATTATAGACGTAGTAAAAGCACTTTAGTGAATCATCCCATTAACATATTAGAACGTTATTGGAAATTCACTTCATTTAGGCCCCTACAAGAAGAGATAATTAACTCTGTTTTAGAAGGAGAAGACACCTTTGCCTTACTGCCAACTGGTGGTGGAAAATCTGTTTGTTTTCAAATTCCTGCGCTTGCAAAAGAAGGAATTTGCATAGTTATTTCACCTTTAGTTGCTTTAATGAAAGACCAAGTACAAGCACTACAAAACAAAGGTATTAAAGCTATGGTATTAACGAGTGGCATATCTTATAAAGAACTAGATACACGTCTAGATAATTGCATATATGGCAACTATAAATTTTTATACCTTTCACCAGAACGTTTAAAACAAGATATAGTTCAGGATCGTATAAGACAAATGAATGTTAATCTTATAGCAGTAGACGAAGCGCACTGTATTAGCCAATGGGGAAACGACTTTAGACCAAGCTATAAAAATATTGTTAAACTTAGAGAGCTACAACCTACAGTAAATATTATAGCTTTAACTGCTACTGCAACTCCAGAAGTAGTTGAAGACATTATTGCAGCACTAGATTTTATTAGTCCAAAAGTTTTTAGGCAATCGTTTTTAAGACCTAATTTGGCATACATGACCTTTGCAGAAGAAGATAAACGGTTTAGACTTAAAGCCATATTAACAAAAAACAAAGCCAGTTCTATTGTTTATGTACGCAATAGAAAAGCAACTCAAGATATTTCCAACTTCTTAGAAAGCAATGGCTTTACTGCTACTTATTACCATGGTGGATTAAGTAATACCGAAAAAGATAATGCTATAAATAGCTGGATGAGTAACCAAAAGCAGGTTATGGTTGCTACAAACGCTTTTGGAATGGGAATTGATAAACCAGATGTAAAAACTGTTATACATTTAAATTTACCAGAAAATTTAGAAAGTTATTTTCAAGAAGCAGGACGTGCAGGACGCGATGGAAACAAAGCTTATGCCGTTATATTAAAAAACAAAAGTGACGATTTGTTAGTAGAAAATCAGTTTTTAAAAGTACTTCCAGATGTTCACTTTATAAAACAAATTTACAGAAAACTAAGTAGTTGTTTTCAAGTTCCATATGGTGAAGGCCAAGAACAAGCTTTCGATTTTAATTTTAATAAATTTTGTAAAACCTACGGTTTTAATACACTATTAGCCTATAACGCTATACTTGTATTAGATAGAACTAGTATTATTACCTTATCTAAACAATTTAATAACAGAACAACAGTATTGTTTACTGTTACTAATAATGTGCTGTTTAGCTATTTAGAAACGCATCCAGATATTAGCATTATTGTAAAATCTATTTTAAGAACGTATGGTGGAGCTTTCGAGCAGGAAACAAAAATTAACACCACATTAATGGCAGAAAAAGCCAATATTAATGAAGATAAAATAATTGATGCATTAAGACGATTAGAAAAAGCAGAAATAATAAACTTAAAACATTCTAAGACAGATGTGCAAATTACCTATTTGGTTCCAAGAGAAGATGACAATACCATAAATAGGATAGCTAAAGTAATTAAACAACAAAATGCATTAAAACAAAAACAAGTGCTTTCTGTTTTAGAGTATTCTAATAATAATGACATTTGTAAAAGCAAACAACTACTCTCCTATTTTGAAGAAACCAATATTTTAAATTGTGGTGTCTGTTCTGTTTGTATTACTAGAAAGCCTTCAAAAAAGGTAGACTCTGGAACAATTAAAAAAGAAATTATTCAAGCATTAGAGTATTGCCATCTATCATCTAGAGCATTGTACAAACAACTTAGCTATTCCGAAGAAAGTATTAATAACCAATTGAAAGAGTTAATTGAACACAATATTATTAGTATTACAGATACTAACACATACAAACTATCACATACATAATGAATAAAAAAAGAGACTTAAAAATTGTATTTATGGGAACACCAGAATTTGCTGTTACCATTTTAGATACTTTATTAGAGAATGAGTATAATATAGTAGGTGTAATTACTGCACCAGATAAACCTGCTGGTCGCGGCAGAAAATTAAATAAAAGTGCCGTAAAACAATACGCAGAAACTAAAGGTCTTAACATTTTACAACCTACTAATTTAAAAAGTGAAGCCTTTTTAGAAGAATTAAAAAGCTTAAATGCCAATTTACAAATAATAGTCGCTTTTAGAATGCTTCCAAAAGTTGTTTGGCAAATGCCAGAATTTGGCACATTTAATTTACATGCCTCCCTATTACCAAACTATCGTGGAGCAGCACCTATTAACTGGGCAATTATAAATGGAGAGAAGAAAACTGGAGTATCTACTTTTTTTATAGATGAAAAAATAGATACTGGTGAAATGATTTTTCAAGAAGAAATAAATATTGAAGCAAAAGAGAACGCAGGAAGCCTTCATGATAAATTAATGTACTTAGGAAGGAATCTTGTCCTTAAAACTGTAAAAGCGATCTCTAAAGGAACTGTAGAGACCACTCCACAACCAAAAAATGCTATTTCAAGAACAGCATACAAATTAAATAAGGAGAACTGCAAAATAGATTGGACAGCATCTATAGACACTATTTACAATAAAATTCGTGGTTTAAGTCCTTATCCTGTTGCTTGGTGTCAACTTGTTAATGCTAATAACTTATTAGATGTTAAAATATATACCGCTGAAAAAGAAATAATAGAACATACTCTAAAAACCGGAACCATTATTTCTACCAAAAAAGAAGTAAAAGTTGCAATAACTGAAGGTTACATAAAAATATTAGATATTAAACTTCCTGGAAAGCGAACTATGGATGTAAAATCGCTTTTAAATGGGTACACTTTTGAAACTGAAGCTAAAATGCTCTAAAGCCTTATGGACGCTATAAAAGCTAAAAACATCCAAAAAACAGCCATCTTTATTAACAAATGCTCGAAGTTATCAACAAATTATGGTATTTCCCTTGCTATTACTTGCATAGTAGCATAATCCGTATAAATTTGTAGAGAGTTTAACAAAAATATTGTTTACCAACTATTTATTAATAATTAAAATTAAAATAATGAACAAAACAAATTTAATCGATGCTATGGCAGCACACGCAGGAATTACTAAAGCAGCTTCAAAGAAAGCTTTAGAATGTGCGTTAATTGAAATTGAAGGTGCTTTACAAAAAGGTGACAGAGTTTCATTAGTAGGATTTGGATCTTGGTCAGTTTCTAAAAGAGCTGCAAGAGACGGAAGAAATCCTCAAACAGGAAAGACAATCAAAATAAAAGCTAAAAACGTTGTTAAGTTTAAAGCTGGATCTGATTTAGCTAGTGCAGTAAACTAATTTTACTCCATTATAACTTAAAAAAAGTCTTCTTTATAGAAGGCTTTTTTAGTTAGAAAACTACCATAAACCTTTTAAAACTATTGGTTTTTAAATAAATAAAGTTTACATTTATTATATTAATTTATCTTTTATATGATTTTAACCAAGCCAAAAAAAGGAGATTTGTTAATTGCAGAACAATCAATAATTGGTGATTTATCTTTTAATCGCTCTATTGTTTTATTAACAGATCATTCAGCAGAGAGTTCTATAGGTTTTATATTAAACAAACCTTTAGACTTTACTATAAGCGATTTAATACCAGAAATAGATGCACCATTTAAAATTTACAATGGTGGTCCTGTAGAACAGGATAACCTCTATTTTATCCATAAAGTCCCAGAACTTATACCAAATAGCATTGAAATTTCTTTAGGTATTTTTTGGGGAGGTGATTTTAGTGAAGTTTCTAAACTAATTATGGAAGGTAAAATAACAGAAAAAGAAATAAAATTCTTTTTAGGATATTCTGGATGGGAAATTAACCAACTCGAGGAAGAATTAAAATCTAACGCTTGGGTCGTTACAAAAAACAGCTACAAAAAATCTATTATCGAAAAAGACTATGAGTTTTTCTGGAAAGAAAAAATGGTAGAACTTGGTGGTAATTATAGTATATGGTCTAACGCACCAGAAAACCCAAGTTATAATTAGCTTAATCTTATTTTTACATTTATTTTTTGAAGTAATAATTTACTAACTTCTGTTTTAAATGTCTTTTTTCTATATTTTTTAATTGGCTGAATACCTTGGATTATGTTGGTAATAAATAGCTCGTCTGCTTTTTGAAGCTCGAATGGAGAAATAGAATCTTCCACTAAACTGTAGTCTGGTAATAACTCTAAAATATTAATAATTTGCTGCCTCATAATTCCTTTTAAACAACCATCTAGTAGTGGAGGCGTTTTTATTACGGAACCTTTTACAAGAAAAACATTTCCATTTAAAGCTTCTACAACATTCTTATTGGTGTTTAACAATAAGCAATTATCTAGATCGTTTTCTTTAGCAAATATACTTCCTACAACATTTATAGCCTTATTATTTGTTTTTAGAGTAGATAACAGTCCTGGAGCAACATAAAAGTCTTTAAATAAATCAACCTCGTAAGATTCATCTTCTAATAAATAAAAATCATTGTCTAGTGCATTTACAGATATAATAAAAGTAACATCCTTATTAGTTGGCAAATATAGACCACCACTATTTCTATGTATTTGCATTTTAACTCTTACAGATGCTTTTGTTAAGTTATTCTTATCTATGGTTTTTAGTATTTCTGCTTCAATAAACTCCATAGTAAAAGACATTGGTATTTCCATTCGCATAATGCGCATAGAGGCCATTAATCTAAAGTAATGATCTTCAAGAAATAGTATTTTGCCATGAGAAAATTTTATGGTTTCAAATAAAGCATCTCCATAACTGTAGCCTCGGTTTTCTGGTATTAATACTCTATTATTGTCGCTAAAATTCCCGTTAATATTTATCATAAAAAAGTACTGAATTTCTTCAGCAAAAATATAAGTTTAAAAAATGTATTTTTTTAAGCTGAGCCTAGTACTTGTTTTAAATCTGAGATTTGATTTTCCCAAAGCATTTTACCTTCCTCTACTTCATCTTCTTCTGCAAAATCTGTAACCATAATAGATACATCCTTTGTAATTTCGTCTACTTGTATTCTAATTTCAAAATAATAAGACTCTCCTTCATCTTCTAGCCAACGAAATTTAATACGCTCTCCATTCTTTTTTGTTAATAATTTAGCTTGCTCTTCTGCTCCATCCCAAATAAACTTAAAAAGTTCACCTCTAAAGTTTACATTATCTGCATACCACTCAGACAAACCTGAAGGTGTAGAAATATATTGGTAAAGCAATGAAGGTGAGGCATGTATTGGGAACTCCATTTCGTATTTTACTTTTTCGTCCATTTGTAGATTATCTATATATATTATGTTTCCAATATATACATTAATTAATAAGTTTTGAAAATAAATTAAATAAATATTTTTATTAGCATTTATGTTTGCTCTGTTTAAATTTGTTTTTATATTTGCACTCATTAAAATTATGGCGAGGTAGCTCAGCTGGTTAGAGCGTCGGATTCATAACTCGGAGGTCACGGGATCGTGCCCCGTTCTCGCTACAAATGAAAAAATCCTGAAAGCAGCAGCTATCAGGATTTTTAATTTTTAATTATACCTTATTATTTTACTAAATTAATTAGTGCATCTAAAGGCACTTTTATTTGCTCTCCAGATTTCATATCCTTTAACGTATAAATACTCTTATTCATCTCTTCTCCGCCAACAAGAACTACAAATGGAATACTACGCTTATTAGCATAATTCATTTGTTTTTTCATATGCTTTCCATTTGTGATTTTATCTGGATGCAGTTCTGCATTAATTCCAGCTTCACGCAACGTTTTAATTGCTTTTAAGCAAAATAAAGCTTCTTTATCTCCAAAGTTAATAAACATAACTTCTGTACTTTTTGAAATGGTTTCTGGAAATAAACCTAATTCTTCGAGTACTAAATAAATGCGATCTAAACCAAAACTTACACCTACACCACTAACATTTTTTAAGCCAAAAACACCAGTTAAGTCATCGTATCGACCTCCTCCACCAATAGAGCCCATTTTAACACCGTCTGGAGCAGAGACTTCAAAAATTGCTCCTGTGTAATAGTTTAATCCACGTGCAAGTGTAATATCTAATTGTAAATTAGCTGTTTTTAAACCAAGTGAATTAATCGCATTATTTATAAAGTCCAATTCTTCAATACCTTTTTTTCCTTCTTCTGAAGTACTCAAAATACCTTTTAAGCTTTCTATTTGAGATTCAAAATTTCCAGATAAAGAAAATAACGGTTGTAGTTTATCAATACCGCTTTTCGGAATACCTTTACCTAACATTTCTTCTTTTACCTTCTCCTCTCCTATTTTGTCTAATTTATCTAAAGCCACAGTAAAATCGATAAGTTTATCGCTTGCTCTAATTACTTCTGCAATACCAGATAATATTTTACGGTTATTAATTTTTATGATTGTGCCTTTTAAACCTAAAGATGTAAAAATAGTATCGTAAAGTTGAATAAACTCTACTTCTTGCCAAAGTGAATTGCTACCAACAACATCTGCATCGCATTGGTAAAACTCTCTAAAACGACCTTTTTGTGGTCTATCTGCTCTCCAAACAGGTTGCATTTGGTAGCGCTTAAATGGAAAATCTATTTCGTTTTGGTGTTGTACAACGTAGCGTGCGAAAGGTACAGTTAGGTCGTAGCGCAAGGCTTTTTCTGAGATTTGAGCTATAATCTTACTACTGTTTTTCTCGAAAAACAAGTCTTCACTTAATTTAGATAAGTAATCACCACTATTTAAAATTTTAAAAATTAAACGATCACCTTCTTCACCATACTTTCCCATTAACGTATCACTATTCTCGAAGCTAGGCGTTTCTATAGGCTGAAAACCAAAAGTTTGAAACTGAGCTTTTATAGTACTAAAAATATAGTTGCGTTTTGCAACTTGTTCTGGATTAAAATCTCTTGTTCCTTTTGGTATGCTTGGTTTTTGTGCCATAATATTTCCTTTAAAAAAGGGCTTTTTATATGTCTTCTAGATAAAATTTGATTATGCAAAACAAATCACTCGAAATGACGTTACTTTTAAATGGATTACTGCCTTCGCAGGAATAACAAAAATATAATAAAAATTGTTAATGCGAGGAACGAGGCAATCTTTTTAAATATAGTTAAAAAATAAATTGCCAGGTAATGCCTAAGCTCAATGACAATAAATTAATTTATAAGTTTATGCATATACTCGTACAACTCGCCTTTTGTAATATGCGATCCTTGTTGAATTAATGTAAACTTATCTAAATTTTTATCTTCGGTATAGTCTTTTCTTGCTTGTACAAACTCAACATTATCATGCATTAAATTTGCTCTTAACCAATTAAAACCTTCAGTTGTATTTAAATCTATTTCCTCTTTAACTTTTATGCCTATTAAATGCATATGGTCTTCATTTAAAGCAAATAGATGAATATCTTTTGGTGAGATATGCTCTAAATATTTAGTTTGGTTTAACACGCCTTCCCATATTAAATCACTAAAAACATCTAATTCTACTTCTGCAAGTTCGGGTTTATTTTCTTTTAAATTAGCCCACTCGTCTCCTGTAATTGATTGTGTTGCTAAAAAATTAATAAATTCTTGGTGTAATTCTTCAAATTGTTCTTTTGTGAGTCTAGAATATTTCATTTTTATAAATTTTTAATATATCTATAAATACAGATTATTTTATTTTTTAATATTTAATGCTACAGCTGTTGCAAAAGGTCTATCTGTTGCAAAAACATCTATTCCGTTATTGTACCAAATTTTATAAGGCTTATCACCTTTTGATTCTGCTTGTTTGTCTAAATTTCCCAATATTCTTAAATGGTTTTTATTCCATGACTATGTACTTTATTATAAAAACTATTTGAAGACAAACGTGTTCCTGTGAATGCTAACATGTTTTCTTTAGGAATATTAGAATTCAGTAACCAATTTAATTCTTTTTCATTTCTGGCCGAAACGGATAATAATAATTCTGGCGCATAACTATATGCTTTTTTGGCTTGTTCTAAACTGTAAGTAATAATAATACAAACATCCTTAACGTTTTCCTCTCTAATAGTATCTATAATAGCTTCTATAGCCACACTACGTTTTATATCTACAGTTAATACTACGTTGTTTGTTTTTGCCCATCTTAAAACATTTTTAAATAATGGAATTTTAAAAGCAGTTTCGTTACCAAAATCATCCTTCAGATTGATAGAAAGTAATTCTTGGTAGGTATAATTTATTAATTTACCTGTTCCAGTTGTAGTACGCTCTAAACTATTATCGTGTAAGAGAACTAACTTATTATCCTTAGTTTGTGCAACATCAATTTCGTAAAAAGCAGAAATACTATCGTTTACGTATTGTAATGTTTCTAAGCAGTTTTCTGGGTAGTTTTTTATGATTTTTCCTCCACGATGAACACTTATTATAGGAGTTGCATTAGGCTTGTATTTAAAAGTTTCTAATAAAACTGACTTTTTAATAGTTTGTACTTCAGCTTCAGTTGAAGGTAAAGTATTAGAAGCCTCTTTCTTGCAAGACACAAAAAAGACCACTATGAGTATTAAATATAAATGTTTCATATAAAGTAATTCCGCGAAAGCGTAAAAATTAAAATTAAAAAAACCGTTTAGAGAAGCTCCAAACGGTTTAGTATTATGTGATTTAAATCTTAAGCTTGCGCTACAACCTCAAACTGAATGTCTGCTGATACTGATCTGTGTATACGTACAGAAGCATCATACTTCCCTAAACGCTTAACGTTTCCACCTACTACTGAGATGAATTTTTTATCAATTGCATGACCTTCTTTTTCTAATGCTTCTGCAACATTAATGTTATTTACAGAACCAAATAACTTGTCTCCTTGACCAGTTTTTGAAGCAATTTTTATCTCTAAACCTTTAATAGCTTCAGCAATTGCTGTTGCATCTTCGATTTCTTTCTTTTCTTTAAATGCACGTTGTTTTAAGTTTTCGGCTAATACTTTCTTTGCAGAAGATGTAGCTAATACAGCGTGACCTGTAGGAATTAAAAAGTTTCTACCATAACCGTTCTTAACCGTTACAACATCGTCTTTAAATCCTAAATTTTCAACGTCTTGTTTTAATATAAGTTCCATTGTTATGATAATTTTATTTTAATAAATCTGTTACATAAGGTAATAAAGCTAAGTGACGCGCTCTTTTTACAGCTACAGATACTTTTCTTTGGTATTTTAAAGAAGTTCCTGTTAAACGTCTTGGTAAAATTTTACCTTGCTCGTTGATAAAACCTATTAACCAGTCTGGATTCTTGTAATCTACATACTTGATTCCAGATTTCTTGAAACGACAGTATTTTTTCTGTTTGTTCGTATCAATATTTAAAGGCGTTAAATATCTAATTTCACCTTCTTTCTTTCCTTTTGCTTGTTGCTCTATAGATGCCATAATTACGCTTTTTGTTTAAGTTTAACTCTTCTTCTTTCTGCCCACGAGATCGCGTGCTTGTCTAAAGCTACAGTTAAGTAACGCATAAAACGCTCATCACGTCTAAACTCTACTTCTAAAGGATTAATGTGTTCACCGTCTACGGTGTACTCAAATAGGTGGTAAAAACCACTTTTTTTGTTTTGAATTGGGTAAGCTAACTTCTTTAAGCCCCAATCTTCTTTGGATACCATCTTTGCTCCTCTACTAGTAAGAAATTCTTCATACTTCTGTACTGTTTCCTTTATCTGAGTTTCAGATAAAACGGGATTTAAGATGAAAACAGTTTCATAATGATTCATAAAAATCTATTTTATTGTGTTAAAAATGAGTGCAAAAATAAGTCTTTTTATTAACACACACAATTGTTTTCTAATTTAATTAAAGACATATAAATCCATTCGATTAAATGCATTAATAATGTTAAAAATTACATTTAAGCGATGTTTTTTGGTTTTAATCCGAAATTTTTGTAACATTGTCGATAATAAACCCAAATACACAAACCTATGACTCTAAATTGTGTAGTTGTTGATGATTCAGCAATACAAAGACTTTCAATTGTTAAATTGATAGAGAGCAATAGTTCGCTAAACCTTATTGCCCAGTATGACAGTGCTTTAGAGACAAAAAATGGCTTAAACACCTATAAGGTGGATCTTATCTTTTTGGATATAGAAATGCCTGTGCTTAATGGTTTCGAACTTTTGGATGTATTAAACAATAAGCCTCAAATTATTTTTGTTACAGTAACAACAGAATACGCTTTTAAAGCTTTTAATTATGACGCTACAGATTATCTACAAAAACCAATAACGCGAGAGCGTTTTAATCAAGCAGTAGGTAAAGCTTTAGAGCAGCACAAACTTAAATTAGACTTTAACGAAACAGAAGGTGAGCACATTTTTGTAAAAAGCAACCTTAAAAAATATAAAGTATATATCAAAGACATTAAGTGGATTGAAGCACTTGGTGACTATGTAAAATTGGTAACAGGAGAAACTTCTTTAGTTGTATTATCTACAATGAAAGCTTTTGAAGTAGAGCTATCAGACGGTAAATTTTTAAGAATCCACAAATCTTACATTGTAAACTTAGACAAAGTAGACAGTTTTAACAGTAAAAATGTTGAAGTTGGCCATTATAAAATTCCTTTAAGTAGGAATAAAAAAACCATGCTTGTTGATGCACTAAATAACATCTAACAGAGTAAATTTGGTTAATAGCAGAAAAATCCTACCTCGTGACGGTAGGATTTTTTAATAGTTTTAAAATTAATAATTATCTACATTTAAAATAACACGAACACCTTTAAAAGCACCAACAGCTTCAAAACTAGAATTTATTTTCATTATCGCTTCTTTTGTTTTTGCCAAAGACTGCGGTTGTGGTATTTTAATTAAGATATGCTTTAAATACTGATTTCTAACACGAGATACTGGCGGAAACTCTGGACCTAATACATTTGCTTTAAATACTTGTCTCAACGATTTTGCAAACCACTCGCTTGCTGTCTCTACTTTATTATAATCTCTATGCTTAAGTATTACTTTAATTAACCTAAAATAAGGTGGATATTTAAAATCGTGACGCTCTTGTAATTGTTCTTTAAACATACCTAGATAATCGTTTGTAGAGACTTGCTGTAAAATTTTATGATAGGGATTGTATGTTTGTATTAAAACCTTTCCACGTTTTTTAGTTCTTCCTGCACGTCCAGATACTTGAAGCATCAATTGAAAACTACGTTCATGAGCTCTAAAATCTGGAAAATTGAGTAAATTATCTGCATTCATAACACCTACTAATTTAACGTTTCTAAAATCTAAACCTTTAGTAAGCATTTGTGTACCAACTAAAATATCTATTTCTTGTTGTTCTAGTGCTGTAATAATCTTCTCGTAGCCATATTTTCCACGAGTAGTATCTAAATCCATTCTCGCAACATTTGCCTTTGAAAATAGTGTTTTTGCTTCAGCCTCTATTTGCTCTGTTCCAAAGCCTTTAGTGTCTAAATTAGATGTGCCACAAGCCATACATTTTTGTAACATGGCACTATTATGCCCGCAATAATGACAACGCAATTGTTTTCTATATTGATGGTATGTTAAACTTACATCACAATTTGGACATTGAGGCGAGTGACCACAAGTATTACATTCTACAATTGGCGAATAGCCTCTTCTATTTTGAAATAAAATCACTTGATAACCTTCTTCTAAAGCATCATTTATTTCTTCAATCATTCTATCGCTAAAATGACCTTTCATGCGTTTCTTTTTATGCTTATCTGCAATATCCACCAACTCAATTTCTGGTTGCTGTACATTATTATAACGACGATTAATTTCTACTAATCCGTATTTTTTTTCTAAAGCGTTATTGTAGCTCTCCAAACTAGGTGTCGCGCTACCTAAGACTGTTTTTGCTTGATGCAAATGTGCCAAAACAACTGCTGCGTCTCTTGCGTGGTAACGTGGAGCAGGATCAAATTGTTTAAAAGACTGTTCGTGCTCCTCGTCCACAATTATTAATCCTAAATCGCGAAATGGTAAAAATATAGACGAACGTGCTCCTAAAATTATTTTCGCTTTCGCGGAATTACCCAAAACATGATTATATACTTCAACACGTTCATGAGCAGAGTATTTACTATGAAAAACAGCTACTTGTTCTCCAAAATAGTTTTGTAATCGTGTAACTAATTGTGTTGTTAGGGCTATTTCAGGTAATAAATATAGTACCTGTTTTCCTTTTTCTAAAACTTGTTCTATTAGCTTTACATAAACTTCAGTTTTACCTGAAGAAGTAATACCATGAAGTAATGTGACATTTTGTGTTTTAAAAGAATCTTCAATTTGATTGAGTGCTAAGGTCTGATATTTGTTTAAAGTCTTAGAGTCTTCATTTTTGTCAGTTTCATCATATTGTATTCTATCTGTTTGGATATGATATTCCTCTAAAACACCTTTATCGATTAACGCCTTTATAATTGCCGTAGAGCTTCCACTCTGCGCTACTAATTCTTTTACTTTAATTGGTTTCTTAGTTTTTGCAGAAATAGAAAACAAGGTAATAACGACTTGTCTTTGCTTTTCGGCTCTGCTTAAATCATCTAATAATTGATGTAAACCAACTTCGTTAGTATATTCTACTTGCAATTTTACAAACCTTACATATTTAGGTTTGTATTTATCGTAGATTTCTTCTTGTAATAATATAACTTCCTTTTCTATTAATCGCTTTATTACAGGAAGCACATTTTTTTTGTCGAGAATATTAGAAATTTCTTGAATCTTTAATGTTGATTGAAGATGCAAAGCTTCAAAAACAAGATATTCATCATCTTTTAAATCTGTATCTTTTATTTCTTTTTTTAAGTTTCTACTAATTAGTGTTTCACTTTCTAAAATAAATGCGTTCGGTAATGCTGCTCGCATAACTTCTCCAACGGTACACATGTAATATTTTGCAATCCATTGCCAAAACTCTAATTGCTTTGAAGTTACAATTGACTTTTCGTCTAGAATTTGATGAATCTCTTTCGCTTCATAAATTTGTGGTGCATTGGTATGAATTGCACCAACTAAACCTGTTTGAATTTTAGTTTTCCCAAAAGGTACAGACACACGCATACCAACTTGCAAAAACTCAGATTCAGCTTTTGTAATGCTGTAAGTAAACATTCTTTCAAGCGGAATGGCTAATATAACGTCTATGAAATGGTTCAATTCGATTGTTGGATTACTCGATTTTAGGGTATTAGATTATTATTTATTGAATAACGCGTTCCCAATATTGTGTTTGATAGAAAAAACTAATGTAACCTCTTACTTGAAGTAGGTTATTATTGTCTTCTTCTAAAGTTAATCTTAGTTTATAAGTTTTTCCGTTTTCTGGATTTATTATGGTCCCTTTTTTATAATAGTCACCATCTTTTTTTATGTTTTTAATTATTTCTAAACCTAAAACTGGCTTATTATAATCTTCACCAGAGCAGAAAACACATGGCAAATCTCTTTTCGAAGCATCGAATATCTCTATAATTTTACCATAAACCTTATCATCTCTTTTATAAATTTCTACTATAGATTTTTTTTCTTTTGTTTCATCATCTACTGTTGTCCATTGTCCAAAAATATCTTGAGCATATCCTGAAAAGGAAAATAATAGCAATAAAATTAGTGCGTTTTTATTCATTTACTTGTTGCTTTCTTAAATTCATTAGAGACATATTTAACTCAAAACCAAGCAATAAAATATTGGCGTTTAGCCAGAGATAAAATAGTAAAATTAATAAGGCTCCAATGGAACCATAAAGTTCATTATAGCGAGAAAAATTTTCTATATAAATACCAAACAAATAAGAAGTTAACATTATTAAAAGCGTTGTAAACAATGCTCCAATTGAGAAAAACTTAGTTTTCCTTCCTTCTCGTGTACCTAAGTAATATAATGTGGCTGTTGCAAAAAAGGTGATTATTACAAAGAATGCATATTGTGCTACATTGGCCCAAAAATCTGATTTTCTTCTAGATTCGTAACCATATTCTTTAAAGAACTCCAAAGTGTTATCCACAACAAAAATTTGAAAATAACCCAAAACTACAACTGTTAAAATTAAGAGTAAAGATAAAATTAAAGCAACTCCCATGGCATAAAAATATTGTTTAAATGCGTTACGTGTTAATTGCTGGTGATAAGAGTTTTCAAAACCAGAAAATAAAGCATTTACACCATTAGTCATTAAAAAAATAGCTACCACTAATACTGTAGATAATAAACCACTGTTACTATTACCTTCTTTTAGAGTATCGAAAATATTTTCATGAAAAAAATCTGTAGTTGTTGGTGGTAAAACAGATTCTAAAAAATGTAAAAACTCTTCCTCGAATCCGTCCATTGGAATACTAGGAATAATTATAATAATAAACAATAAAAAAGGAAAAAAAGCTGTAAAAAAACTATAAGCTATAGCGCTTGCACGAGCTGTTAGTGTGCCTTTTGCAATGCCTATAACGTATAGTTCTAACAAATCGTAAAGCGATAATCCTTCTAAACCTGGCAACTTAACTTTACTTAATAATTTAATAAGAATATTAAGCACAGGAATTTTAAGCAACTTTTGTTTTAATTGCTGTTCTGTTAATTGCTCTTCAACAATTATTTCATCTAATAATTCCTCTTTTGAAGTCTCTGGCATTAATCTACAGCTTTTAAGCTAAGGTCTAAATTATAAACAGAATGTGTTAATGCTCCAGACGAAATATAATCTACTCCACAAAGTGCATAATCTCTTATGGTTTTTTCGTTAATGCCTCCTGAACTTTCAGTTAGACATTTGTCTCCAATAAGTTTTACTGCTTTTCTGGTATCTTCGTAATTAAAGTTGTCTATTAAAATTCTATAAACACCTTCGGTTTTAAGAATTTCTTCAATTTCGTTTAAATCTCTAGCTTCTACTATTATTTTTAAATCGCGATTGGTTTCTTTTAAATACTGTTGTGTTTTTTTAATGGCTTTTGTAATGCCTCCTGCAAAATCAATATGGTTATCTTTAAGCATAATCATATCATACAAAGCAAATCTGTGGTTTTCTCCTCCTCCAATTTTTACTGCCCATTTTTCTAATGCACGAATGCCTGGAGTTGTTTTTCTAGTATCCAAAATTTTTGTTCCTGTACCTTCTAATAAATCTACAAACAGTTTTGTTTTAGTTGCAATTGCACTCATACGTTGCATGGCGTTAAGTACTATTCGTTCTGCTTTTAAGATAGATTGCGATGCTCCAGTAACATAAAAAACAATGTCGCCATAATTTACTTTACTGCCATCTTCTATAAGCGCTTCGACTTTCATGTTAGGATCTACATATGCAAACACTTGCTTTGCAAACTCTACTCCTGCTATTCTACCATCGTCTTTTACTAAAAGCTTTGCTTTACCTTGAGCACTTGCTGGAATACATGATAGCGAACTGTGGTCTCCATCACCAAAGTCTTCGCGAATGGCATTAGCTATTATTAGTTCTATTTCTTTATTAAATTGTTCTTTTGATATCATAGAAAAATACTTTGTGCTAAAATAAGAATTGATTTTATAATAATACAACGGAAATGTAACAACATTTAATGTTAATCGTAATAATACTAAACCAGTCTTATGATTCAATTTGAAGAATTCTACAGTAGTATTTACAAATTAAAGTTATTTAAAATTTTTACTTGGTTTATGCGTGTTTTACTTGCCATCGCTTTTATTCCATCTGGTTTTACAAAACTATTAGGAAATAGATTTACATTACTTCCTATGGACAATACTATAGGTTTTTTCTTTGAAGCACTATTTCGTACTGGTTTTTATTGGAATTTTCTTGGTTTCATGCAACACCTTGTGGCTTTATTATTAATTATACCAAGAACCCTTTTTTAGGTGCGTTAATTTATTTTCCTATAGTAATTAATATACTAATTATAGAAACCTCTTTACATTTTATAGGAACGCCTTTTATTGTTAGTTTAATGCTATTGGCAAACATTTATTTATTGTTATGGGATTACCCTAAACTTAAAAGAATTATTTCCACTATTTTTGAAAAAAAAAATAATTGATTAGTAATTTTAAATGACCATTAAACTCATTGCCATAGGCAAAACCGATAATAAACAACTTCAAGCGTTAATAGAAGACTATAAAAAACGTTTAGGCTTTTATATTAAGTTTAATTTAGAAATTATACCTGATCTTAAAAAAGTAAAAAACTTAAGTGAAACACAGCAGAAACAAAAGGAAGGCGAACTTATTTTAAATAAGTTAAGTGCAACAGATGTTTTAATTTTGTTAGACGAAAATGGGAAACAACACGATAGTGTTAGCTTTTCTAACTATTTACAAAAACATATGAATTCTGGTATTAAACAGCTTGTGTTTGTTATTGGTGGTCCTTATGGTTTTAGTGAAGAAGTTTACAGTAAAGCTCGAAGCAAAATTTCGTTTTCTAAAATGACGTTTTCTCACCAGATGGTGCGTTTATTTGTAATTGAGCAGTTATATCGAGGTTTTACTATTTTAAAGAATGAACCTTATCATCATCGATAAGTTAATCACAGTTTAGATTTACTTTAAGAACTTTCTTAAAAGGTGACTTATTTTCCAGTGTTATTTCCCAATCCTTTAGTTTGAATTTATTGCTTTTCATTTTATACATTTTATACACAACTACTCCTTGAATATTAATTTTACTTCTATTCCATTGCTCCAGTTTTAAATGAGCATCAAAATTAGGCTTTTTAAAATTCTTGTTTTTTTCAATTACTAAAAACTTATCCAAATCTATCTTCCCTCTTTTCAATTTCCTTTCGCTAATAATGCCATATTTAACCCATGCTTTACCGTTAACAACTGTATCTTTTAACTTATGATAATTTAGTTTGAATTTATGTTGATTTCTTTGAGACTTGATAAAATAATTATCATTAATATGATTCTTATAAGCACATTTAGAATCTAAAGTATCTGATTTAACAAAATCAGTTTTTAGAATTCTTCCTATTGAATAAATATTATTAAAATGACTAAAAAAAAACAGATAGTGAATCATTACCTACATCACTTAAAGTAATAGTATAACTATTGTCTTTATAATAAATTAGCTTAAAATATTTTGTAGTATGCTCTAAATATTCTCTACTATTAGCTGAAAACTCTCCTCCAGTACTTGAATACTCTAAAAAATAATCGAACTCATAAATTCGTTCTTTTTTATTGTCTTGCGAAAAAGTAAAAACCGAAAAAAGAAGAATAAAAAGACATACTATTTGTTTCATTAAAACTATTTTTGTTTCTCAAGCTAAATTACATTAATTATACCAAATCATGCAACTCGTATTCGCTACCAACAACCCAAATAAAATAAAAGAAGTACAATCTTTAATACCGCAACATATAAAACTATTAAGTTTAAAAGATATTGGTTGTTTTGAAGACGTTCCAGAAACCAAAAACACGATTAAAGGTAACGCAATCCAAAAAGCAGAATACATAAAAGCACATTATGGCTACGATTGCTTTGCAGACGATACAGGTTTAGAAGTTGAGCCTTTAAATAACGAACCAGGTGTTTTCTCTGCAAGATATGCAGGACCAAAACGCGATGCTAACGATAATATGGAGTTATTACTTAATAACTTAAAAGATAAACCTAACCGAAACGCACAATTTAAAACAGTTGTTGCTTTACATTTAAATGGCAAATTAGAAACATTTACTGGTATTTGTAAAGGTGAAATAACCCAAGATAAAAAAGGAGATAAAGGTTTTGGCTACGACCCAATATTTTTACCAAATGGTTACAATAAAACGTTTGCTGAAATAGATTTAAAACTAAAAAATGAGATTGGACATCGTGGGAAAGCAATAACTATATTAGTAAACTATTTAAACAGTCTTTAAAATGAATTTAGAAAAATTCAAAATTTTACATAAAACCTTTTTAAACCATTTAGATAAAAAGGAAATAATGAAACCTCATGAATATGATTTATACATGGAGTTATTACATGAAAACAAGGATTATTTTGAATGGACTTTAAAAGATGATTTATTAAAAGCTGAATTTGATTTTTCGCAATTTTGTTGTATTACAATGGCTTCAAGAATTTTTGAAAGTCTGGATGCACATGGAGAAATTGAAACAGAAAATAGAGATGTTGTAATGAGAAAATGGAACTTATGGTATCCCAATTCATGATGGAGGATCATCAATTATTAAAATAAATTACTGTCCTTGATGTGGGAATAAACTAAAAAACTAAATTTAGTTCTCTTAAATAGAAAACTTAAAATAATTTAAATATTAAGCACAAAAAAAATCCAGCGATATGCTAGATTTTTTTTTATAGAATACTCTTTTTTACTATTTAATTACAGAAGCTGCTGCATCTGTAATTGCTTTTGCATATTTAGCATCTGCATCTACTTCTAGCATACCAAAAAACACAAAGCAAGTTTTATCATCTATTTCAATACAATATATTTTATTATTTAAAGTAACGCCTTCTGCTACAGAGGTGCCTTCCATATAAAGAACTTTTACACCATTAATGGTTTTTTCTCTTCTGTCTGTAACATTAAATTTTCCAGAACTTATAAGCTCTTCATTTATTTTCTTTTTTGAAGTTTCATAACTTTCTGGCACTTTCATGGCCATAATAACACCTTTTGGAAATTCTGAAACATAAGTATTAGGAGACACAGAGGTGAAAAGTGCTATATCCACTTCCATTTCTACTTTTTCGGACATGAGTTGCGTTGCTCTTGATGCTTTTTCTTCTGCAGATTCTTGAGCTTGTACATTAAGACCTATGGTTAATAGAAATAGTATAAAAAATATTTTTTTCATAAGTGTTTTATTTTGGCAGCAATTTAATAATTATTAGTTTTAAAAAATAATTACCTGCAAAATCTACTATTTGCAGAGTTCGCGTTAACGATAGCAACGGCATCCTTTTTTTGCTGCCATATATGGCAAAAAAAGATATATTGAATAGCGTGTTAAAGCGCCCAAAATAAAGACATATTTATCAAAAATTGAATATCTAATATTATTACTTACCTTTGCACATTGAAAACGCAAAAGCGTTAATTAAATTGACTCCTCAGAGAGAGGATGTGTTACTAGAAGTTTTAGGTTAAGTATGTTCAATGCGCTTCTATTTGTAACACCAAAATAGATTGACATTGAAATACATAACAAAAGAATGAGCACATTCCAAGATTTAGGTCTTAACGAAGAACTATTAAAAGGTATTACAGATTTAGGTTTCGAAACACCATCTGAAGTACAAGAAAAAGCAATCCCAATTTTATTAGAACAAGAAACAGATTTAGTTGCCTTAGCACAAACTGGAACTGGAAAAACTGCTGCATTCGGTTTTCCAATGTTGCAAAAAATTGATATGGATAGTCGTACTACTCAAGGTTTAATACTCTCTCCTACTCGTGAGCTTTGTTTGCAAATTGCAAACGAAATGAAAGCTTACGGTAAATATTGTAAAGGTTTGAACGTGGTTGCCATTTATGGTGGATCTAGTATTACAGACCAAGCACGTGAAGTAAAACGTGGAGCGCAAGTAATTGTAGCCACTCCTGGTCGTATGAAAGATATGATTAGCAGAAGATTAGTAGATATCACTAAAATCCAATATTCGGTTTTAGATGAGGCAGATGAAATGCTAAACATGGGTTTCAAGGAGGATATTACAGATATTCTTTCTGGAACACCAGACGATAAAAACACATGGTTATTTTCTGCAACAATGCCTAAAGAGGTAGCTACGATTGCAAGAAAATTTATGAATGATCCTCAGGAAATTACTGTAGGACATAAAAACCAAAGTACAGATACAGTATCGCACGAATACTATTTAGTAAACGCTCGTGATCGATACCAAGCTTTAAAACGTTTAGCAGATGCTAATCCAGATATATTTTCGGTTATTTTTTGTAGAACAAAACGCGATACACAAAAAGTTGCAGAGCAATTAATAGAAGATGGTTATAGCGCTGGAGCACTTCATGGAGATTTAAGTCAGAATCAGCGAGATATCGTGATGAAGCAATTTAGAACACGTCAAATACAAATGCTTGTTGCAACAGATGTTGCTGCTCGTGGTATTGATGTAGACGATATTACTCACGTTATTAATTACCAATTAAGTGATGAAATAGAAACCTACACACACCGTTCTGGTAGAACTGGTCGTGCTGGTAAAACTGGTGTTTCTATGGTTATTGTTTCTAAAAGTGAAGTCCGTAGATTAAAAAGTATCGAACGTATTATTAATAAGAAATTTGAATTAAAAGAAATTCCTAACGGAATGGCTATTTGCGAAGTACAATTAATGTCTTTAGCAAATAAGATTCACAATACAGAAATTAATCATGAAATTGATAAATACTTAGAAGATATTAATAGCTTGTTTGAAGAAACTTCAAAAGAAGAATTAATTAAAAAATTCTTCTCTGTAGAGTTTACACGTTTCTTTAATTACTATCAAAAATCTAAGAACTTAAATCTTGCTGCTGGAGATTCTGGCAGAGACAGTGGTCGTCAATCTAGCGGAAGCGCAGCACGTTACTTTATTAACGTTGGTGAGAAAGATGGTTTCGATTGGATGAAATTAAAGGATTTCTTAAAAGAAGTTTTAGAGTTAGGTCGTGATGATGTTTTTAAAGTAGATTGTAAAGACACGTTCTCTTTCTTTAATACCGAAAAAGAACATCAAGAAAAAGTATTAGCCTTCTTTACAGACTTTAAACATGAAGGTCGTTTTGTTAACGTTGAAATTACTGAAGATAAACCAAGTCGTGGTGGTCGTGGTCGTGGAAACTCTGGTGGTGGAAGACGTCGTGATGGCGGAAACGGTGGAGATAGAAGTCGCTCTGGTGGTGGAGACAGACGCTCAAGCGGAAGACGTAGCGAAGGTTCTGGAGAAAACAGAAGCGACAGAAGACGCGGAAGTGATGATAGACCTAGACGCTCTAGAAGAAGTGATTCTGGAGATAGAGATAAAAGTGAGTTTAAAACAACCCACTCAAGATCTGGTCGTTCTAGAAGAAAAGATTAAATAAATAAAAAATCCCAATTGGGATTTTTTATTATCTCTTAATCCAAAATACCAAATAGCTGCCTCGTTTTGAGCTTGAATAGAAGTCATTGAGAAGAATAATGCAAGTAGTAATAACAACTTAAATTTCATAGAGTAATTTTTGACAAAGATGAATATATAATTTAAACCTTTTTGTTAATTTTTAGTCAAATAAAGAGTTATGAGGGTACAAAATAAAATTTGTTTAGTACTTTTATGCTCATTTAAAATAAATGAAGCACCTTTTAATCTTATTCCTATTAATAAGTTCCTCTTTTGGTTATGCACAAGATGGTGATACTAAAAATACGCCAAATAAAGATAGCGTAGAAGGTGTTATTATAGATTCTCAAACTAACGCTCCAATTGAGAGTGTAAATATTGTTAACCTAAACCAGGTTATTGGTACTACTACAAACGATAATGGTGAGTTTACATTAAAGGCAAAAGTTAATGACACATTACACTTAACTTATATTGGTTACAAGTCTATTAAAGTTCGTGTTACTAACGATTGGTTAAAATTTGGAAGCTCTAAAATTACTTTAACAGAATTAGCACTTGCTCTAGAAGAAGTAGTTGTAAACGATTTAAAACTTACGGGTTATTTAGAAATAGACATTAAACAAGTACAAATAAACACTAATTACCGTTACAGTATTTCTGGTTTAAGTTCTGGTTATGAAGCTGGTAATAACAAATCATCTAGTAAAATAAGTAAAGTTTTAGGTTCTATATTTAATCCGTTAGATTTTTTATATAATACCTTTAGTAGAAAAGGTACCGAGCTTAAAAAGCTTAAACAAATGAAAAAAGACGACGAAATTAGAAACCTTCTTGCTTCTAGATTCGATAGAGAAACACTTATGGTATTATTACAAATTACTAAGGTAGATTTAGATGAGATTGTATCTCAATGTAATTACTCTAAAGATTTTATAAATAAAGCCAACGACCTTCAAATGCTAGATGCCATTAGCCAATGTTATGAAGAATACAAGGTTTTAAGTCGTGACAGGAAGAAATAAGCACAATATTATTTTTTAGTACTCATTAGGGATGTGAATATAATGCTATCCTATTACCTTCAGTATCAATAAATAATCCCATCGCACCAATTTCTGGTGAAATCTCTGTGAAATTTTGAATTATTTCTCCACCACTTTTTACAACTTGCTCTAAATGTTTATCTATATTAATAGAGTTAAAGTATATTAAAACACCTTTAGTTTTACTTGGTATATAGGCTTCATTAAGTACTAAAGCTCCAGAAGCTCCTGGCTTTTTATCATCCATTGGAAACCAACCCATATGAACGCCTTGAAAATCTTCTAACTTTACCTCTATATTAAAAACAGATTCGTAAAAATCTTTTGCACGATACATGTTGGTTACAGTAATCTCTATCCAACTAATTAAATTATTTTTCCATAATTATTAATTTTGAATTAAAATAAATATAGTGTTTTTTTAAATTTTATGAGTAAAAAAGCAGAATAAGTTAACGGTTTAAAAATTATTTTTTATTAATCTCATAATAGCGCTCAATAATATCAGCATAGCTCTTAATAGTCTTCTTACACCAATCAAGACGTTTTTCTAGTTTTTCGTTCTCGGTAAGTTGCCATTGAATATCTATTTTCTTCAACTTTGTCGTTACATGCTGTAAAATAATAGCTGCAGATACAGATATGTTTAAACTCTCTGTAAAACCTACCATAGGAATTTTCATAAAAACATCAGCCTCTTTCAAGACCTCTTCCGAAAGGCCTTCAGTTTCTCTTCCAAAGAAAAAACAAGACTTCTTTGTTACATCAAAATCATGTAAGTCGCAATCGTCTGTATGTGGTGTTGTAGCAACAATTTGATAGCCTTTACTTTTTAAATCTTTTATACAGGATTTTATAGATTGGTATCTATTTAAATCTACCCACTTTTGTGCTCCCATAGCTATTTCTCGATCTATACGTTTTGTATTGGTCTCTTCTACAATGTTTACTTCCTGGATGCCAAATACATCGCAACTACGTATTACTGCACTTGTATTATGCAATTGATAAACGTCCTCTGTGGCTACTGTAAAGAATTTTGTACGCTTATCTATTACGTTGTGAAAACGCTCTAACCTATGCTCTGTAAGAAATGTTTCAAGATGCTCTAGAAGTTTAATATCAATCATACTGTAAAAATAAAAAAACCAATTACAAAAGGTTTAAATTTTAAAATCTATATTTTTTTTGAACGTAATGATAAAAGAAATAACATTAACTTTATCACGTAAGATTTATATTAAATGAAACGTATATTCAAAAACTAAAGCGTTTAAAAATGGTTTCTTAAAAACATCAAGCAACTACAATAAAATAGACATGAAACATATAGTTGTACTTACTGGAGCTGGAATGAGTGCCGAAAGTGGCCTTAAAACAT